>PMWR01000253.1 GCA_003166055.1 Acidobacteriaceae bacterium | reverse complement strand
ACGCGGCAGCGGGAGAGCAGCGCCGAGATGATTTCAAACGACGGATTCTCAGTTGTCGCGCCGATGAGGCGGATGACGCCGCGCTCGACGTAGGGCAGAAAGGCGTCCTGCTGGGCCTTGTTGAAGCGGTGAATCTCGTCGACGAAGAGGATGGTGCGGGAGTGCATCTCCGAGGCCTGCGCGGCGGCCGTCATCACCTGCTTGATCTCCTTGATGCCGCTCATGACGGCGGAGAACTCGATGAAGCTGGCCTGCGTGGTTTCAGCAATGATTTTGGCGAGAGTGGTTTTGCCTACGCCGGGCGGACCCCAGAGGATCATGGAGCCGGAGTCGTCGCGCTCAATCTGCACGCGGAGGGGTTTGCCGGGGCCGAGCAGGTGTTCCTGGCCGCTGTATTCCTCGAGGGTGCGAGGACGCATGCGTTCCGCTAACGGTGCAGTGCGCAGAGTGCCTTTGGGGCCTTCGAGTTGTTGATCGAAGAGGCTCATTGGGCGTTCCCTCGCTTGCCCAAAGGAGCACCGTGAACGGACCGCTGCCGCGCGGCTTCATAGAGCAGAACACTGGCGGCGACGGAGGCGTTGAGGCTTTCGACCGGGCCGGGGCAGGGAATGGTGAGCGAGCCGTCGGCTTTGGCGGCTAGCTCCATGGGGACGCCGTTGCCTTCATTGCCGATGAGGATGGCGACGGGGCCGGTTAGATTTACCAGATCGGCAGGCTCGGCGGCGTCGACAGAGGTGGTCCAGATTTTTACACCAGATTCGCGCAGATGCTCGAAGCAGGTGTCGGTCGTGACGCTCAGCAGCGGAAGCCGGAAGAGGCTGCCGGCGGAGGCACGCACGGCTTTGGGGTTCCACGCACTGACGGTGCCGGGGAGGCTGAGAACGCCGTCGGCGCCGAAGGCTTCGGCTGAACGCAGGATGGTGCCAAGGTTGCCGGGGTCCTGGAGGCCGGCGAGGACGAGCAGGAGCGGGGCGACGTTGCGCCGGCCGCCAAGCAGGTGGGCCCAGGTCCAATCAGGGGTCTCGATGAGGGCGGCAATGGGTTGCGGGGTTTCGGTGGTCAGGGCAGAATTGAGCAGTTCTCTGGGGACGAGGAGAACTTCGGTCTCCGGCGGCAGCGCGAGGGGTTCGAGCAGGGGCTCCGAGCCCTGGGCTACAAAGACGCAAGCGATGCGCAAGCCCGCGCGGACAGCCTCTTCGAGCAGGTTGAAACCTTCAATGCCAGCGAGCGCGGGCGCGCCGCCGGTGGACTCGCGGCTGGGGTTCGTCAGCGCCCGGCGGAGTTGTTTCAGGCGGGCATTCTGCTTACTCTGTACAATGCGAAGAGGCATGGTTCAAGAACCGTTCTATCCCTCAGCCGATTCTAAGCCGTTTCCGGGACGGATGAACGGATGGATGTATCGGGGATAACTTGCACCAAGGCTGGTGCTGTGATAGCTTCCGACTTTACGGCATCTGATTTCGGGGAACCGAGGTAGAACGTTTTGTCCGCGGAGATTCTGCGCGTCCATCCCGATGAGCCCCAACCGGACCGGATTGACTATATTGTCTCCTGCCTGCGCAAGGGCGATGTTATTGCGCTTCCCACGGACACTTTCTATGGGCTGGCCGTGGACCCGGTCAACCTGCATGCCGTCGAGCAGATCTACAAGATCAAGACCCGGCAGAAGCACAAGCCGCTGTCGCTGCTGATCTCCGGTCTGGCGCAGGCCTATACGCTGGCGCGCGATACCGATCCGCTGCTGGACAAGCTGGCGGATCGATTCTGGCCGGGGCCGCTGACGATTATTGTGAGGGCGGGGACGAAGCTGCCGCTGCGGTCTACGGCGAATACGGGGAACGTAGCTCTGAGGGTGCCGGACGCGGCAATTCCGCGAGCTGTGGTGGAGCGGTTTGGGCTGCCCATCACGGCAACATCGGCCAATTTGCAGGGAGCGCAGGAGTGTACGCATGCGGCCTGTGTTCGCGACCAGATCGGCGACCGCATTCCGCTGATCATCGACGGTGGTCCGACGGGCCACGCGCTGCCGACGACGATCGTCGATCTCTCGCTGGGCCCCGGCCGCTGGGAGATTCTGCGTGAAGGCGCCATTCCAACGCATGAGATCGTGATGGTGCTGCAAAGGTAACAGTTGTCAGTTGTAAGTTTTCAGTTGTAAGTGGCCGGACGCGCACATCATACCCGTCGGTTGCTGTCTAAGAGGCGCTGGATAAACTGGTTCCTGCATGCTGAGTCGGTACACCAATCGTCACCGAAAGCGGCTGACAACTGAAAACTTACAACTGACAACTGTTCTTGAGGGTTCCATGAAACGCAAAGCCAGGCCAAAACGCCGCAACGTTGCCGTTCGCGTGGCGCTGTTGCTGCTGGCGCTGGCGGTGCTGGCTGGGGCGGCGTGGTGCCGCTGGGTTTATGTGCAGATTGAAACCTATGCGAACCAGGATCAGGCGGCGCCGTCAGACGCCATCGCTGTATTCGGCGCGGCGGAGTACGACGGGAAGCCATCGCCGGTCTATCGTGCGCGGCTGGACCATGCGCTTGAACTCTACAATCGCAAGATCGCGCCGCTGATTATTACCCTTGGGGGCGCGGGCGGGGATGAGTACTCTGAGGGNNTCGGCGCGGCGCATTGCGGTGATTGCGCGCGCCAACGGGCTGCGCAGGTTGGTGATCGTGAGCGACGGAACGCACCTGTTCCGGATTCACGAGATTTGTGCGGCGGATGGTTTGGATGTGCTGACTTCTCCCAGGCCGCGGGTCGCTGTCGAGGGTGGGGCAAACGGGGAAGTGGGGGCGTTCGAGCGGGTTGAACACGAGATACTCAGCTATACGCTGTGGAGAATGCATCTGCATTGAGGTGCAGCGGAGTTAGCGGGGTTGGCGGAGTGAGCGGAGCTAGCCCTGATGCAACTCGGACGAACCACTCTTTTTGTGTCATACTCTTGGCACATGCTGAATCGGCGCACAATCTGGCTGCTGGCCGTTGTAATGACGCTCGGAAGCGCTTATGTTGTTCCGGNNCTGAATACAGCCCGATTCCTTCAAAAGGAACGAATCAATCAATTGATCAATCACTGGCTGAATAGGAGAGTGCCTTGTGCGCGAATTCCTGCGAAATCTATTTGTCCGTCCGGGCTCTGCCGGGCATCGCCGAGAGACGATCGGCGCGATCAATGCGCGGCGGCTGGAGCTGCGACCACAATCCGATGCTGTGTTGAGAACCACAGCGAAAAATGCTGAAACGCTGTTAGAGACGGTTGCTGTTGCGGCGGTAGCCGCGGAACGATTGCTGGGGCTGGAGTTGTTCGACGTGCAGCTTCAGGGCGCGCTTGCGCTCGCCGGTGGAAGAATCGCCGAGATGCAGACCGGGGAAGGAAAGACTCTGGCGGCAGTGCCGGCGATTGCCTGGCATGCGAAGGCGGGTCAGGGAGTTCATGTGATGACGGTGAACGACTACCTGGCTCGGCGCGATGCGCAATGGATGGGCCCGATCTATGAAGTCTTCGGCCTCTCGGTGGGCTGCATTCAACAGGGCATGAACGCCGAAGAACGCAAGCGGGCATACAACTGCGACATTACCTACGCCACAGCGAACGAGATCGGCTTCGATTTTCTGCGCGATCAGATTGCGCTCTATCCGGCGGAACAGGTGCATCGGCCGTTTGCGTCCGCCGTGATCGATGAGGCCGACTCGATTCTGATAGACGAGGCGCGNNGGCTTGGCAGGGAGTACGTTCTGGATCAGTATGGGCGGAATGCTTCGCTGACCGACGCGGGGATTCACACGGTGGAGAGAGCGTTTGGGTGCGCGAATCTCTTTTCCGAGGGGAATCTGCGGCTGTTCGCGGCGGTTCAGGATTCGCTGCATGCGCATGGGCTGCTGCGGCGGGATGTCGACTACCTGGTGAAGAACGGTTCAATCGAATCTGTGGACGAGTTCAAGGGGCGCATTGTTCCGGATAGGCGATGGCCTGCGGGACTGCATAACGCGGTGGAAGCCAAGGAGGGCGTGGCGGCCAAGGCGCAGGGCAGGATTCTTGGATCGATCACGGTTCAGAATCTGATTGCGCTCTATCCACAGGTGTGCGGCATGACGGGCACTGCGGCGACGCAGGCGCGGGAGTTGCGCGCGATCTATGGGCTGGATGTGGAGGTCATCGCGACCAACCGGCCGGTGATTCGTGTGGATCTTCCCGACCGTCTCTTTCAGACGAAGAAGGAAAAGGAGCAGGCGGCGCTGGCTGAGATTCTGCGCATTCATGAAACTGGGCAGCCAGTGTTGATTGGGACGGCGAGCGTGGAGGAGTCGGAGCGGCTGAGCGCGGCGATGGGCGCGCTGCCTCACGAGGTATTGAACGCGCGCAACGAGGAGCAGGAAGCGGCGATCATTGCGCGGGCAGGGGAGCGCGGCGCGGTGACGGTGTCAACCAACATGGCGGGCCGCGGAGTGGATATTCGCCTGGGCGTGGGCGTAGCGGAGCTGGGCGGGTTGCAGGTGCTGGGCCTGAACCGGCACGAAAGCCGGCGCATCGACCACCAGTTGCGGGGACGCGCAGGACGCCAGGGCGATCCGGGCAGCTCGCAATTCTTTGTATCGCTTGAAGACGATCTACTGGTGAAGTACGGAGTGGATCAATTGAATTCGCCTGATGCGCCGGCGAAGATACAACGGCAGATTGAAGACCAGAACATGCAGATTCGCCAGTTCCTCACGAAGTATGAAGGGGTGGTTGAAGGGCAGCGGCAGTCGGTCGAGGAACGCAGGCAGGCGATTCTGAGCGGTGAAACGGCGTGCGCATCGGAGTTGGAGCGGCTTGTTTCGCTAGCGACGATTGACGATCTTTGGGCGGAGCACCTGGCGGGAATTTCAGGACTGAGGGAAGCGACACAATGGACTTCGTGGGCGAACCACGATCCGCTTCACGAATACCTGAAGGACATCGACGGGATGTTCCGGGCGATGCAGGCGGCGGTTGAGGATGAGATTCCGAAACGGCTGGCGCAGGCTGAGGCAACGGGGATCGATCCGGCCGAGCGCGGCGCGACGTGGACCTATCTCACTACGGATATGCCGTTTGGAAGTATTCAGGAACGCATCACTGCGGGGCTGAGAAGCAAATTGGGAATGCGCAAGGTGTGAGACGCAAGGAGCGGAGTTAGCGTTGTTAGCGGAGTTAGGGAGTTCTTCCTCCAAACTAACCGACGCCGGNNGAGAGGAAGTTGACTGCATCGTTGTTGAGCCAGCCGCGGCGCTCCAGGGTTGCGCCTAGGAGGCTGTCGAAGAGCAGGCCAAATATTGCGCCGGCGGTGCTGATCCAGAAGAGGGATGCGTCTCCGCGCAGTGCGAGGGTTCCGGCGAGGGCGACGATGACTCCAGCGGCGATGCCGGCGAGGGTTCCGGCGATGCTGATGGCGCCGTCGACGCCGGGGTCGGCGGTGCGCAAAGTGGTGATCATGCGCGGACGACCACCGAGGACCTGGCCGATCTCGGACGAGACGGTGTCGGCAGCGGCCTCAGCCAATCCTGCTAGGCCAACGGCAAAGATTGGAACGGGTGCGAGGGTGCCGCGCGAGAACCAGTGCGAATCGATCAGCCAGGACTGAAAGTTTTGCGTGAGTACGAGGGCGGCGACGCCGAGGTTGGCGGCAACCTGCGATGCGGCGCGGCCATGGCGCTCTTCCGCGGTGCCGAGGCATTCCTTTTGAGCGCGGCCCATGCGCGTGGCGAAGTAAGCGAGCAGCGAGACGGCCAACACCGGGACGAGTGCTGTGTTCCAGGGCTGGTAGGGAAACGTCACGGTGGAAAACATGAGACTGGCGGTGAGGATGACGCCGGCTGCGGCACCGGCAGGCGTGGCGGCGCGAAGCTTGAGGACGGCCAGGCCAAGCAGCACGCTGAGGCCGAGGGTCCAGACCGCGACATGGGGCAGCGTCTGGACGAAGAAGTGACTTTGAAGCAAGACGTCGATCGCCACAAAGGGCACGACGAGGAGCAGCACCAGCTTCGATTGCCAGGCCAGCCTCGAATGCGACGTGGGGTTGGTTCGATCCACAGTTCAATCGTATCGTCCGACCGGTGTATTGAGGGTCGTGGATTCCCACTGATTTCGCAAAGAACGCGAAATGAATAGGCACGGTGGATTTGTGGAGAGGGAGATTTTGGCGGGACAGGTCTGGTCAATCGGTTTACACTCAGGGCGCAGCAGTTTTTCTCACACAATGGAGTTTCCATGCAAAGGTTTTCAGCAGCCCTCGCAATTTTGTCCGGAATAGTTCTTTCGGCCGCTTCCATTTCATCCCAATCGGCAACTCAGGCGCAGCCCCCCAGCGAGCGGCTGGAACTGAATCGGGGAGGCGCGACCATTGTGCTGGAGCCGTATGCGCCAAACATTCTGCGGGTCACGCTGAGCTTGCAGCATGAGCCGGCGGTGGCCGCGCCGGGATATGGGATTGTGGGTGCGCCGGCGGGTGAGGGATGGACCGCGAGCGAGACCGCAGGGGCCGACGTGTACCACTCGGCTCGGATCGTAGCCAAGGTGGACAAGGATTTGCCTTCAACGCATCCGCCGTTGCAGACGCAGGTGGACATCAGCAAGTATTTCAACGGTTCCGCGCCAGGCGCGCATATTACGCTGTGGACTACGGAGGGCAAGAAGCTGTTGGAGATGACGGGGTGGTCGCAGTCGGTTCCCAATCATAAGGACGGAACGGCGCAACTGGCTCTTGACCGGCGTCCCACGGATCCGCCCGCCTATGTGGTGGGTGCAACTTTTGTCTCGCCGGACGATGAGCACTACTACGGGCTGGGGCAGAACCACGAGGGATTTCTGGACCATCGCGGACACCCGGTGCGCTGCTGGCAGGACTACACCGCTCCCGCCGCTCCCAGCACCTGCGTGCCGTTCCTGGTGACCAACAAGGGCTACGGGCTGCTGTGGGACAACCCATCGAAGACCACCATCTCGGCCGGTTTCAATGAGCAGACGCGGTGGACGTCGGAGGTGGGCGACCGGGTTTCGTTCTTTGTGATCGAGGGAGCGACTGCCGATGAGATTTATGCAGGCTACCGGCTGCTAACCGGGCCGACGCACATGCTGCCCAAAGCGGCCTATGGGTACATCCAGTGCAAACAACGCTATGCAAGCCAGAAGGAAGTGCTGGACGTGGCGCAGGGCTACCGCGACAGGCACCTGCCCGCCGATGTGATGGTGGTGGACTGGTTTTACTACACAAAAATGGGGCAGATGGACATGGATCCGAAGTTCTGGCCCGACCCGGTTGCGATGAACAAGCAACTGCACGCGATGGGGTTCGAGACCATGATCAGCGTGTGGCCGCGCTTTGTGCCCGAGGACAGTTTCTACAACGAGCTGCGCGAGAAGGGCTGGCTCATTCACCTGGCCAACGGCACGCCGATCAACGGGTTGCCCTACGACCGGGCCGGATCGGATATCGACACGACGAATCCCGAGGCGGCGAAGTGGTACTGGAAGACAATTCACGACAACATTTTGAGTTTGGGATTCGATTCGCTGTGGGCGGATGAGACGGAGCCGGATCTGCCGCCGGATGGCGCGTACTTTCACATTGGGCCGGGCACGCAGTTCTTCAATGTGTACCCGCTGTTCCACACGGCGGCGCTTTATGATGGGTTCCGCAAGGATGAGCCGGGGAAGCGGTCTTTGATTCTGTCGCGCGACGCGTTCACGGGAGCGCAGGCCAACGGGGCGATCTTCTGGTCGTCGGACATCTATCCGACATGGGATACGTTCAAGCGGCAGATTCCCACGGGGCTGGATTTTGCGGCTTCGGGGCTGACTTATTGGTCGAACGACACGGGTGGCTGGCAGTATCTGCCCGCGGAGCATCATGGGGCGCACAAGCCGCTGCTTGATCCGTCTGACGCGCGGGCCAACGTGGGCGGCTACGACGATTACCCGGAGCTGTACACACGCTGGTTCCAGTACGCAACGTTTTTGCCGATCATGAGAGCGCACGGCAGCAGGCCGGCGAACGAGGTCTGGTCTTACGGGAAGCAGGCCGAGCCGATTCTGGAAAAGTACCTCAAGCTGCGCTATCAGCTGATGCCATACATCTACTCGCTTGGCTATCACACATGGCTTACGGGAGCGCCGTTCATGCGGGCGCTGCCGCTGGACTTCCCCGATGATCCCAGGGTGGCCGATCTGCGCGATGAGTACATGTTCGGGCCGGCGTTCCTGGTGGCGCCGGTAACGGAACAGGGCGCGACCAGCAGGGAAGTGTATCTGCCGGCGGGAAGCGACTGGTACAACTACTGGACCAACGAGCGGGTGAAGGGCGGGCAGACCATCACCGTGCAGGCGCCCATCGATACGCTTCCGCTGTTTGTGCGGGCGGGGTCGATTATTCCGTTGGGCGTGCCGGTGGAAAGCACCCATGAGGTGCAGGCAATTGCAAAAGTGAGAGTGTACCCTGGCGCGGATGCAAGCTTTACGCTGTTCTCGGATGACGGCATGACGTATGCGTACGAGAAGGGCGCGGGGTCGGTCACCAAACTGCACTGGGACGAGTCCAAAGGACAGTTGATCCACGAGGGCGCTGCGGCCTGGAACGGGCCGGACAGCGGGATTGTGGAGGTGATGCGCTGAATTGCGCTACGCCCATGGGAACATCTCAAGCCTGGAAAAACATTCACGGTGACGGGTGTACATGCCGCAATACCCTTCCGCGCTCCCGGCACGTCTAAAGCTCGGGGTCCCTGATTTACAATCACCAAGTAAGCAGGAAAGAACTGAATGAGGCTTTCTCCGATGAATGCAGGCCAGGCGCGCGCGCGGATGGTTCAGGCGGGCTCGGTCCTAGTGGCTGTGGCCCTGATTGCAGGTTGCGGCAGTACCTACCGGCCGGTTATCACGCCCGTACCGAGCAGCGGTCCAGCGCCACAGCCGACCTCGTACGTTGTGGTGGTTTCCGCTCCATCGCCGTCCACGCCCGGCGTTGCCACGATCATTGACTATTCTGGGGATTCGGTGCTGGCATTTGCGCCAATCGGGCCGGGGCCGACCGCGTTTACCATGGACGAAATCGCGTCCAACGGCTACACGGTCAACTCCGACGGAACTTTGACCAATTTTCCGATTTCTTCGTCTCTGCAGGAAAAGCAGATTCTCTATACTACCCTGCCTCCCAACGCGCGGCCCGTGAACCTGTTCTCGCCGTCGAGCGGACTTTGGGCCGCGGATTTGCAAGGGAACAACGCGGATGTTTTCAGCGGGTCGCCTGAGGCATTCAAGCTGGCCATTCCGGTGGCGGAAACACCGGTATTCATTGCAGGGGCTGGAGCCGGAGGCCAGCGCGATTTCGCAGTCAGCCAGGGCATTGCGAGTCCGACCGGCCTGGAGTGCAACCTGACGCCTTCGTCAGAACCCACCGGCATGGCAGATGGAATTGAACTCGCCAGCAATACGGTTTCTTCCAACATCCCGCTGGGCAAGTGCCCCGTTTTCGCGGTGCAAAGCCCGGATAACCGGCGGTTTTTTGTTCTGAATCGTGGAGACGACACCATCACGGTAATCGACAGTCAGGACAATACACTGGATAACCAGTGCCCTCCACCAACGGGCTGCGTGAACCAGGCCGGGGCCACCTATTTCACTCATCCGACCCTGCCGCTTTCGACTACCGCGGTGACGGCAACGGGCGTTACTCCTCCCAACGGAACCACCGGCATGCCCACTGTTGCCGCCCCGGTTTATGCGGAATACAGTTCCGCGCTCCAGGAACTGGTGGTCGCAGACTACCTGGGAGGTACGATCAGCGTCATCGACGTGAGCCTGGACGAGTATGGGAACGACAGTGCAACCTTCGGGACCACGTACACCATCCCGGTAGGACAAACCGCCACTCCCTATCCGGCCAGCGTGACGGTGCTGGCCGACGGCACCCGAGCGTACACGGCCAACCAGGGCGATTGCACGCCAAACTGCACGTCATCGCCAAACGGAACGGTCTCGGTGGTGGAGTTGAGCAGCCATACGCTGGAGAAGACGCTGTCGGTGACCGGTCTTCCGCGAACGGTGGTTTCCACCCAGAACTCCCAATACGGCAAGGTCTATGTCGCCTCACCGGACAGCCCGTTTCTGACCATTATCCAAACCGGCGGCACCAGCCCGGACACGGTGGACACCACGATCCTGGTGGAAGGCAACATTGTGGATGTGCGGGTGAGCACGCAGAGCGGCTCGAGCGGAAACAGCAACAACCTGAGCCGCGTCCCCGGCTACGGGCAGCCCTGCAATCTGCCGCCCAACGCTGCCACCCCGACCACGCTGCAAGCCTGCCAGACATTGCCGTAAAACGAACTGAGCGGTACGAGTCGATGCAGCCAGGGGCGCTTCCCGCAAGGGAATTGCTCTCCTGGCTGATTGCTTGTGCGGATGATGTGAAACGATGGAAGCGATGAGCGACGGCGGAAAGATACGTGTGGACCTCCTGCTGGTGGAGCGAGGGCTGGTTCCGAGCCGGGAGCGGGCGCGAGCCATGATTCTGGCTGGACGGGTGCTGGTGCGGGAGCAGAAGGTGGACAAGCCGGGGACAACGGTTCCCGGGGATGCGCCGGTCCGGCTGCTGGGCGAGGACCCGCCTTACGTGAGCCGCGGTGGGCTGAAACTCAAGGGCGCGCTGGAGCACTGGCCAATCATGGTGATGGGCAGAGGGTGCGTGGATGTGGGCGCATCGACCGGCGGGTTTACAGATTGCCTGTTGCAGCATGGAGCCGCGCATGTGACCGCTGTCGATACCGGCTTCGGGCAGATCGCGATGAAGCTCCGCAACGACCCTCGGGTGCGCCTGCTGGAGCGCACGAATGCCCGCTTTCTTGCCGCAGGCGCACTGGAGGAAGGCCGGGGCGAGCCGCCGTTGACGCTGCTGGTGATGGATGTGTCGTTCATTTCGGCGACGCTGCTGTTAGGGCCGGTGCTGGCTGCTGCGCCGCGACTGACGGAGGCGGTGATCCTGGTGAAACCGCAGTTTGAGGCGGGGCGCGGGCATGTGGGCAAGGGAGGGATCGTGCGCGATCCGGAAGCGCACCAACTGGCGATTGATAAAGTAGCCGGCTGCGTGCGAGGGCTGGGTTGGGAAGTGGTGGAGACGATCGATTCGCCGATCACGGGGACGGAAGGGAATAAGGAATTTCTGTTGTATGCGAAGGGGAGTTAGCGGAGTTTGAACCGGTACACTGGGGGCAACGCAAGCACTTCGGTTGTGTCCAGGCAGGTGGCGGGAGAACTTGCCGGCTGCTGCCGCAGTCGCCCGGATGGATAGCCACAGTTTGTCTGACGGTCCGTAATAAAGGAGTATTTGAATCATGGATAAGAACGGAATACTCATTGTGCTTTCTGAGTCGGATCGCACGAGTTTCGGCAGGGACTTCAGCACTCAATCCGTTCCGCAGAAGGTGTTTTCTTCTATTTGGGCAGTTGAGTCGGAGGTAAACAATGGCGGCTTTTCGCAGTATTTTCTCAATAGCAACTGCGAAACCGCAGGATTCGTATCGGAGGCGCTTGAGACGATTGGGGCTCCAAGCACCGCGGATATCTGCAGACGTGCAATTGCCGCCGCGTTTCCGGATGGGCTGCCGTCTGATCCAGAGGCGATTCGTTCTGCTGCGTCCGATTTTTCGGAAGAGACTGAGGAGAAGCTAGACAGTTTAAGCAATGAGTTCTTTCAGTATCCTCACGACCTGACGCAACTGCTTTTCGCATACGTCTCCAAGCACCCTGAGGAGTTCGGCGAGATGCCCGAACCAGACGAAGCATAGTCGCTGAATGACGGGCAGACAGGAGACTAGACACAACTTGGCGCGTAAGCTCCGTCTGCCCCATCGCCGGCGGTCCGGTACACTGGGACTGCATGATTCGCGTTGCGATTGTCTGCAAACCGCAGAAGGAAGAGCTGACCCGGCTGCTGCCGGAGTTGATTGACTGGCTGCGCGCGCACAGCTTTGAGCCGGTGCTGGATTTGGAGAGCGGGAAGTACGTTCCGGGTGAGCCTGCTGTGGACCGGGCGGAGTTGCCCGCACTGGCGCCGGCGCTGGTGATTGTTCTGGGCGGCGACGGGACGCTGCTCTCGGTGGCGCGGATTTTTGCGGCGACGGGTACGCCGATTCTCAGCGTCAATCTTGGATTTCTCGGATTCCTGACCGAAGTTCGGCTGGCCGATCTGTATTCGACGCTGGAGGGCTGGTGCAATGACTGCCATGAATTGGATATGCGCGCCATGCTTCACGCCGAGTTGTGGCGCGAGGGAGCGGCGCTCTCAGGCTACGATGCGCTGAACGACGTAGTGGTCTCAAAGGGCGACATCGCGCGCATGGGCGAATTCACGGTGGAACTGGATGGCAAGATGGTAGCCCGGTTCCGGGCGGATGGAGTGATCGTCTCCACGCCGACCGGATCCACGGCTTACACGCTGGCCGCGAACGGTCCAATCCTTACGCCCGATGTCGACGCGATGGTGGTGACTCCGATTTGCCCGCATCTTCTGACGCTGCGGCCGATCGTGGTGCGCGGGGATGCGGCGTTGACAGTCCGTGTCGAGGGTATACCGAGCGTGGCGCTTCTGACTGTGGATGGACAGCAGGCTGTCGAACTGCGGCGGGGCGATGAGGTGCGCTGTCACAGGTCGATTTATACGGTGAAGCTGGTTCGGATGAGCGAAGGCAGTTTCTTTGAGGCGCTGCGCAGCAAGCTGAGTTGGGGTGAACGGTAGAAGAACTATCCGAACGACAAAAGCAACATTCAGGGGCAGTTTCTTCTCAGCGGCCGGGTTGCTCGCTATTGAGTGAGTTCGCTCANNTCGCGGGCCTGCTTCAGGAACTCCCTGATCTGCGCGGCGGTCTTCTGTTCCTGTTCATTCAGCGAGCGGGTAATGCCATTGAGCCCGCGTTCAGTGGTTGCGATCAAGTCCGAAGTTTGCACATGCAAATTGGATGGCGCGCCCGAGGAAAGCTGGCCGATGGCGCTGACGCCGGAGCTTTCAGTGGAGGCTTGCTGGGTTGGCTCTGCGGTTGCGGGCTTCCTGTGCCTGGCCGGGGGCTTAGGCGGGGGGGTGGTCTCCGTGTTCGCAGCGGTGTTCGTGGCCGGTGCGGGCTGGGTGGGAACCGTCACCACCGGGGGTGGCAGATCTTTGGGAGCGGGCGAAGGCTCGGGCAGTGGAGTGTCAACGATGGGAGGCGCGAGGGGCTGGACCTGCGTGGCGTTGTGGGTGCACCCAGCCAGCATAAGCGGTAGCAGCCACACGAATATCCTGGCAGGCGTCTTCATCCCACAAGTCCCTTCCTGTCTTCTACATTCGCCGGCTGGAGATGCCGGCGTCCCCATTCCGTGGCGGCGAGTGGAATCCGCAGTAGGAAC
This sequence comes from Acidobacteriaceae bacterium, assembly GCA_003166055.1. The sequence goes on along the minus strand of PMWR01000253.1, from coordinate 3,086 downwards.
TCCGTGCCACGTCCTTGCTTTGATTGTACTTCTATGCTGCCGTGGTGCAACTGGAGAATTCGGTAGGTCATAGCGAGGCCAATGCCGCTGCCGCCGGTTTTGGTGGTGAAGTAAAGGTCGAAGATTTTTTCCCGGATATCGTCGGGTATGCCTGGACCCTGGTCGGAGATGCGCAGGACTGCGGATTTGCGGTCATCTTCGAGGGAGACCTCCAGCGCGCCGCCATCGGGCATGGCCTGGGCCCCGTTTTGAATGACGTTGAGCAAGGCTTGCTTAACCAAATCAGCGTCGAAGTTGGCCATCAGAGGCTTGGACGGCATGCGGCTGACCAGGGTGACGTTGTGCGTGGAAAGCTCCTCGGCGGCCAGGGCGAGGACGTCGCCGAGGACCGAGCAGAGGTTCTGTTCGCGGAGCTGCAACTCGACGGGGCGAGAAAAGTCGACCAGCATCTGGACGACGCGGTCGAGACGGTGAATCTCGGCGTCGATGACGTCGAGGTGACGGACCGCGGGGGCGCTGGCGTCGCCCAGCTTGGTCTTGAGCAGTTCGAGATGAACAACGATGGCGTTGATGGGGTTTTTGACCTCATGGCCAACGCCGGAAGTGAGCCGGCCAATGGCCGCCATGCGGCGCGAGAGCTCCAGTTCCGACTCGATTTCTTCGGCGGACTCGAGATCGTGGAGGGTCACGAGCGCGCCGAGGCCCTGGCGGGCGTCGTCGTCGTGGATGAAGTCGAGCGATGCTTGAATGCGGCGGCCGGTTTCGGTGAGAATCTCTTCCTGGACAAGGGTGATGCCGGCGTCGAAGGCTTCGCGGAGGGTGTGGCCGAGAACGGTGGAGCGGTCGAATATATCGCGCGCGTGCAAGCCGAGGATGCTATCGCGGTCGATTGCAAGGAAGCGGCGCGCCGATTCGGAGACGAGGACGGCGCGACCGTCGCCGGTGAAGAGCAGGATTCCGTCCTGGAGGTTGCCGAGGATCTGATCGAGGTTTTCTTTCAGGGCGGAAAAGACTTCTTCCACATTGCGCATGCGCTGGCCAATCATCTCAATTTTGTTTGAGACGCGGGCTGCCATGTCCTGGCGGGGGGCGTGGTCTTCGTCATCGGCGGCTTCGCTGGCGGCGGTCCAGTAGTCGAGCTGCATGCTGATCTCTTCCATGGGGCGGAGCGCGCGGTCGCCAAGCAGGAAGGCGGTGACGAGGGCGGCTACCAGGGCAAATCCCATGAGGGTGAGCGCCTCTTCGAGCCACGGCTCATAGACGGCGCGCAGCAGCGTGGTGCGGACGCCGATGTGGACGGTGGCAAAGGGCTCGCCGTTGCGGTCGAGCGGCATGACCACGTCAAAGACTTTGGGAGGACCGAAGACTTCAGACACCAGTTCAAAGGGATTGGCGTCGAGGAGCTGGCTCAGGTTAGCGCGTTTCGGGAGCGGCTTGTCTTCGTTGTCGGGGTTGGTGCTGAGGATGGTGTTGGACTGGCTGTCGCCGATGTTGATGTCGTAAACGGTGAGGGAGTAACGGTTTACGGAGTCGACTACGGCCTGGAGGGCGGCGTTGTCGCGGACCGCGGCGGTGGCCAGTTCGCGCAACTGGGCGGGGTTGTTGGGATCGACCTTGCGGTCGTGAAGGCCGGTCTCAAGGGCGTTGCGGAGGGCGAACTGGATCTGGTCGGCCACCATGCGGTTGGTGTCGTAGGACTGCTGGACGGCAGAGTGAAGGAGTTGGCTGACGTAAACCAGCGAAACGATCCCGGAGATGAAAAACACCAGGGAAGCGATGGCCAGCACGAGTTTGGTTTTCAGGCGCATGGGGAAGCTTGATTCCCGACGGAAAAGGATAGTTCATGGTTGACCTTTCGCGGGGAAATTGCAACTTTGGGGGTGGGCGTGGGCCGAACAGGACGAACTGGCGTGCATGGAGGGCTACCGGCTATGGAGTCCGCCGGGCATGATGTGGCGGCAGAGGTTAACCATGGTGATACTCCCCCTGCCCCCCCCATCCCTGAAAATAAGCGCATTCTTTTCATCGGGTTATGGGGCGGCCTTCGCTGTATCTGTGGCAAACAAAGGAGTTATTTGAAGATATAAGACAATAAAGGAGTTAGCGCCGGCGGTAGGCAGACGGTAACTCCTTTGTGGTGGACTCTGAAATGATTGTGCGCCAATGGGCATAATTAATCGGCAAAACGAACGGAAATAATTTGACGGTGTTGTGTGCGGGTGTGCAAGCAGAGGCTAATTATCGGTAAAAGGGGATCGGTTGGCTGTGGGCTCTTGGCTTCCTGATTTTGGCTGGAGTGTTCGGGGGGGGTCGCGGGATGAATCTATCGTTTATCAGTACCTTTATGAAAGCAGGGAACGAAATCGCGCTAGAGAGCCTGCAGTCCAGGAATCGCTTTGCCGATCCTTTTGATTGACTTGAGCAAATCCAGCAGGTCTTTGCTCCCGGTAGGTTTGGTAAGCAGGCGGAATAGATCTGATCAACGAAGGAGGGGGCACAGAAGGTGCGCTGTAGCATATAATTTGTTTCTGTCGATGGCATCAATGCTTCTCATGAAGTTAATTCCGAGGCGCGTCGCCCTGGGGCTTGCCCTTTGCCTGGGCCTCGGCAGCTTCGTGGGTTGTTCCGGCCCGGTTCAGATGACTCCCGCCCCGGCCATCACCAGTTTCACCGCCAATCCCGCAGCAATCACGACAGGAAGCTCCTCCAGTTTGACAGCAGTCTTCGCCAATGGCACAGGCGTCATCGCGCCGGGAAACATCGCCGTGACAAGCGGGCAGACGGTCAATGTAACTCCTCCGGTTACAACAATATATTCTCTGACAGTCACAAACGCAGCCGGCGCAGCGGCAACCCAGACTGCCACCGTGACGGTGAATCCCGCCGCGCCGACGGTCACACTGTCGGCCAGTCCCACGACCATCTCCTCCGGCGGCAACTCAACCCTGACCTGGTCGAGCACGAATGCCACCTCCTGCACGGCAAGCGGAGGCTGGACAGGCGCGGAAGCAATCAGCGGCACGCTGGGCGTCACTCCCACCACTACGACGACCTATACGCTGGCCTGCACGGGAGCGGGCGGCACA
>PMWR01000046.1 GCA_003166055.1 Acidobacteriaceae bacterium | reverse complement strand
CCGGTCCCGAAAAGCCAGGGACAGGGGCAAACGCACATGTTCGCTTTTCATTGTCCCTCGGGGAAATCGCTGCCGACGGTGACGGGCTCCCAGGCGGCGATTTCTTTTTGCCAGAGGGCTAGCTTGTCGCGGAAACGGATTAGCGCGATTTTGCCGAGGATGAGGTGCAAGGGCGGCGCGGGCGAATCGGCGACGGCGATGATGGCTTCGACGGCTTTTTGCGGGTCGCCGGGCTGCTTTCCGGCTTGCGTTTTGAGGTAATCGCGGGCTTTGCCGGCGGTGTCTTTGTATTCAGGGAACTCTTTGGCGGCGAGTTTGCCGGAGCGGCCGAGGAAATCGGTGCGGAAGGGGCCGGGCTCGATGACCGTGACGTGCACGCCGAGGGGTTTCATCTCCCCGGCAAGTGCTTCGCTGAAGCCCTCGACCGCGAATTTGGTGGCGTTGTAGAAGCCCCAGCCCGCCCCGCCGATGAGGCCGCTGACGGAGGAGAGATTGAAGATGTGTCCAGTGCGGCGTTGGCGGAAGTGGGGCAGGAAGGCGCGCGTGGTGCGAATCAGGCCGTAGATATTGGTCTGAAACATGGGCTCGAACTCTTCTTCAGAGACTTCTTCTATCGCGCCATTCAAGCCGTAGCCGGCGTTGTTCACGAGGATATCGACGTGNNGCGATGACGCGGTTGCCGCGGCGCAGAAGCTCCTGAGCGAGCAGACGGCCGAAGCCAGTGGAGGTTCCAGTGATGAACCAGACGCGGGATGAGGATGAAGGTGAATCTGCCATGGAGATTTCTCCTTATTGTGTTGCCGGAGAGGAAGATTGCGGCAACTGAGGATTGGATGTGCGGGCGCGGCTGGGGGTCGCAAGGAGTGGCTCTCAGGTCGCTCAGCACAGTATCGGTGTCTATTCTTCAATCAACTTGAGATAATTCGTCGGTAGTGACTCATTTTGCTTAAGCAGGTCAAGAATGTTCGTTGTGCAATCGATTGCAAGCGTGGCATACTTGATGCATGAGGCGCTTAAGCAAAATGCCATCCGATCCGAACACCGCCGCTGCACTGACGGTGAAACTTGCAACCGAGGAACCATCTCAGTCATCTGAGGGTATTGAGGCAATTTCGCAATACTTGGCGACAATTGGTAGAAAAGGTGGTATAAAGGGCGGCAAAGCGCGGGCAAGGACATTAACCCCTGAACGTAGGGCGGAGATCGCCAAGAAAGCCGCAGCAACGCGCTGGAAGAAAGCGTGAAATGCCAGTAAACACAGCGAACACTTTCACCGAGTTGCTTTCAGAAACTCGCCAAGCACACCCCATACGGGAGCCGCTCTACAAGCAGATCGAAGAGCAAATCGAGGCTCAACTGAAGATCAAAGCTCGGGTAGTAGCATTTTTTACTTCATTCGTTTGGCCGGTCGCTATCGAGAATAGCGATGCCGACATGATCGAAGAGATGCTTCGAAACACTGAGATGGAAGATAGGCAGTTGTTCTTGATCCTGAACTCCGGCGGCGGCGATGGACTCGCTGCGGAACGCATCGTGAACATTTTTCGTACATGCGGAGGGGGCAAGTTCTCCGTGATTGTTCCGAAGATGGCGAAATCAGCAGCCACAATGATTTGCTTTGGTGCGGATCGTATCTTGTTGGGGCCGACCTCGGAACTTGGACCCATCGACCCGCAAATCCCGAAACGAGATGAAAGCGGGAAAGTGGTGGACTACCAGGCCGCGCACGAGATCATTGAAGCCTACGAGGAATTGCTAACGAAGGCTAACACCACGCGGGGCAGGGTAGAACCATATCTGCAACAGTTGGCGCGATTTGATGCGCGGGACATTCGTCGGATCAAGTCTTCGCAGAATCTAGCTGCCAACATCGCGGTGAAGGCTCTCAAGTCTGGCATGATGTCAAAGGCGTCAGAGAAAGACATCCGAACTCGGATTAAACCGTTTCTTGATCCGAAACATAGCATCTCCCATGGTCGTCCAATCTATCATGAGGTGGCGCATAAGGCCGGGCTCAATGTGGAATGCTTCGACTTTCGCTGTGATCTCTGGAAGTCGATATGGAGTCTATACGTCCGGCTCAACTACGTTGTAAGCAACCTTGAATCGGCAAAGGCAATCGAATCAGTTTTTACGGAATACACAGCATCTCCGTTAGGGACGAGGTGAGATCATGAGAAACACGCATAAGGTGGCAAAGAAGCCCAAGAAGGTGGCGCGGCGCAGAACAGGTTTTGGCGTCTCTGAAAATCTTTTGGTCTTTTTCCCAAAAACATCACGCATGGGGCGTCCTGATCCCTCGCAATGGGGGCAGGGGAGTAGCTTGAAGAAGTCGGATACCGTTAAACTCCCCGCGTTCTCATCGAGTCAGATGTAAGAACGTTTTCTTGTTGACAATGCTTGAGCGGCTCATGCATAATGTATTACATGAACCGCTTGAGTGTGTCCGTCCGCGCCCGAATCATCGCTGCCCTAGTTGAAGGAAACTCCCTTCGCTCTACTTCCCGCCTGTGCGATGTAGCCTTCAACACTGTTCTTAAGCTCGTTCCTGAAATCGGCATTGCCTGTGCCGACTACCACGACACTCATGTGCGTCGTGTTCGTGCAAAGAGAATTCAGTGCGACGAGATATGGCAATTCGTGGGCGCTAAGGCTATCCAAACATATTTGAAATTT
>PMWR01000071.1 GCA_003166055.1 Acidobacteriaceae bacterium | reverse complement strand
TCCTTCGCCGTCATCTACTATTGGGCTCCGGACTCGAAGAAACGGCGCTGGCACTGGCTTACGCCCGGCGGCGCCCTGGGACTCCTCGGATGGCTCCTTGCCTCGCTGAGCCTTCGTGTCTACCTTCATTACTTCAATAACTATTCCATTACTTACGGGTCTCTTGGTGCGGTGATTATTCTGCTGACATGGTTTTATATCACCGGGCTGATGCTTCTGGTGGGCGCTGAGATCAACAGTGAAATCGAAGCCGCCTCCGCTGAGATGCGCCTGGCCGTCCAGGCACCGCTGGTACTGGGCGCGGAAACCGGAATGATGGGGCCGTGAGGTGGATTGCTGATCGCCCGATATTCTGTTGCGTTCGGCGTGGATTGGGCGCAGACTGTTGGAAGCTACTCGCAGAGACGAATCTGCTAATCCCCAGCCTGGGTCAGAATAGGGCTAGAGCGGGCCGCCTTGGGCGGCCCGCTCGGTTTTTCAGGGGCTTGATTTGAAGAAGCCAGGTTGCCTGCACGAACATCTACATCGAGCGGGAGAGGGAAATGATGCGTCGCCGCATGCGCCCTGGGCGATGGCGGCGGCTTCACGCCTGGCTTCGACCAGTTCGTTGGCTACGTGCTTGCGTTTCATTTGAGTCACCAGGAAAGTAGCGTGCGGCATTGCCGCATAGGTGTCAAGGCGCTTTAAGAGCGATTCTGACACGGTAGTTGAGTTTGAGCGGCTTCCAATCCCAGGTCTCAAAAGCGAAACCCTTCGACTACGCTCAGGGCAGGCTCTGGGGCACCCGGATTTGTGTTTGCGGACGACTGGGGACTTGGGCCCTGGTTTTCAGATCGCCTATTGCGCGATGGTCCTCTCCGACGTTGACTGCAATGCAGTCGTCAGGGTGGTCCGGATCAGGGTGGGGAACAGCAGGTAATTGTATGAGACGACCACCTTGACCATGCAGCCTTTGCTCTGGGCCGTGTTGGGCGAGGTGCAAGCCGTGCAGCTTGAGTTGCAGGTCGCGGTCGTCCCTGGCCAGGAGGTTGTAACGCTCACCTGGCTGGGCACGATCCCGGGTGGCGTATTGGCCCGCAGATAATTCTGCACATCGGTGGTTGAGGCCGTGCAGTCGTACTTGATGATGAAGCTGGGCGGCGCCGACGTGTTGCAGGCCGTTGTCCAGGTCCCGCCGCGAACGGTTGCGAACTGCGTTCCTTCCTGCGCGGCATTGGCAGCATAGACATAGGAATACATGCCAAAGGAAAAGAAGATCAGGGCAAAGAGAAGAGTCATGAGAACCCAGAAAGACAAGGCGAACTCGACCAGTTCCGAGCCCCGCTGATCTCGCGCGAGCTGTAGAAGCTGGTTCCATCTGTTGCCGCTACTCGCTAATCGTCCTCTCATAGCACGTTCCTTCCGATCCGGGCCGGCAGGGATCTTCACCGGAGCCTGCGTCAATCCGCGCTCCGCATTTTCGCCGTCGTTGACATTGCAATGGGGTGGGGTAAGCCAGGCCACGGGAACCAGGGAACATAGGACACCGAGGCCGTGACGGTGACAAGATACACCGGGTTGCTTCCTGAACAGGTAGGCGTAGAAGAGCAACTCGCGCTGTAGGAAGTACCGTTTGCGCACTCGCAGCCATACGAGGGGGTAGCAATCGTCAGGCCAGTCACGTTGGGCGCGGCGATTTGGGCCGCGGATTTCATCCCCGCAGTGTCCATCGGGTTCTGAGCTCCATATTCCGCCCCGGCATGCGCCGCGCCGGCTATTCCCTGAGCCAGGTAGTAGGCACGGCCGAAATCGATGACGCCGCAGAGCAAGAGCATGAGCACCGGTGCTATAAGGGCCAGCTCAACCAGGGCGCTTCCGTCCTGCCGCCAAACAAGTCGCCGAGTTGTGGGTGTGTGTCGCATGCCTACTCCGTCAGTATTGCCTGAGCACTCGCAGCTCCCAACGGAGAGCCGTTCGGCAGCGACGAGTAATTGGTTCCGATAACGAGGTTGACGCCGGAATCCACCGTCAAATCGTGAACATCGAGGAGCTCGTAGGCGGCGAGATTGGCTCCCCCGTTGATGGTCAACGGGCCGTCTGGAAGATAGAAGGTTCCCTGAGCCACGGACGTGGTGTTGCTGTCGAGGATGAAAGTATCTGTATCGCCGTGCGCCTGAAAGAACAGGATTCCCGCGTAGGTGCCGGTGGTCGGGGCCGTCAGGTTCATCGACGCGGCGCCGTTGGAGGTCCACGAATTGTTCTCAAAGTAGAAGGTGACTCCGCTGCCGGTTACGGTGTCGGAGGCGCCGATAACGACGGGACCATTAATGATGTACAGCCCAGGGTTGAACGTTGCGGTGGCATTCGCATTGAGCGTGATGCCGCCGCAGTACACTCCCGGAAAAAACGTGCTGGCGCCGGAATTGAGCAAGGCTCCGTAGGACACACCGTGGTAGGGGCTGGAAGTCGATGTCCCGCATGCGCCGATGGTGGGAACCGGAAGGCTCGCCAGCGGATCGGTCACCGCCGAAGCCCCTGTCTTGACTGTGGCGTTCAGTCCAGAGCCGCCGTTGTTGATCATATCGCCGCCCACCACGTTGACATAATTCGCTGTCAGTGAGCCGCCGTTGAACTCGAAAGCGGTGCCGGAGTTCGAGTTAACCGTAATGCCGCAGGGGGCCGAAACCGTTGCTCCACCATTAAAGAGGAAGGCCTGCGAAGCGTTGGAATCGAGGATAGTAACGCATGCGGATGGAGGCCCCAGGGTCGCTTCCGCTCGCGTGCCCAGCATGACGTTCCGGACCCCAAGCATGGCCCCAAACATGGTTTTCTGCTGAATCGTTGCGATCACTTCCACATATGTGGTCAAGCCGTGATTGGGGTCGCTGGTCCCCAAAGCGCATGGCCCATTGTTGACCACCAGTGTCATCCCCGTTTGTGAATTTGCATTGGAATTGCATTGGGTATACACAGTGGCGGTTGGGAAGTTGTTCTCAATCGCCGCCTGGGAGGCCGCGGTCTGCATTAAGGTGCAAGCGGGCGTGCTGCCGCATTGCTGCAGCTCGAGAGCTGCCGACAGGGCCGCCGCATTCGCAACGGACTGCAGTTGCCGCCTGGTATAGAGCAACTGCCCGACATCGATCGCAAACGCCAGCACTCCCAGAAGAATACCGCCAAAGAGCACTGTCAGAACGAAGACGGAGCCATCCTTGCGAGTCATAAGACGGTATCCGGCGTTCAGGAGAGCCCTGACTGTAAACGGGTTCGAATTGGATATCTCGGGAATCTTCATGTGCACTTTCCCCCTGAGAACCTGAGCTCGGCGTCAGGAAACTCGGGTTGTCGAAGTGGGTTGAGGCTCCGCTGCCTGGGTTCCAATTTCCGCGCAACCGCGACCAGGAACACCCATTGAGTACGAAAGGCAAACGCCTTTTGTACCTTGTATAAGCTTACGTCCATTCCATTCGTACGCACTGACCCTTTAGGATCAGACAGCCCTCTCCAATAGTGCTATGAGCAATTTGAGGGCCAAACTCCAACCCGAGGGGGAAGGAAAATTTTGATGAAGAAGAGGCGCAGAGAATGGCCACCCACAGTTGTGTGGGCAGTTGGAGGGTGGGCCACCCGCCTTTTCAATTGAGTGGCCAGGGAATGAGGATGCGGCATTGCCGCATCGGTGTCAATCCGCTCCAAGCGCGGATTTGGCACGGTGGTTGAGATTGAGCGGCTTCCAATCCCAGGTCTCAAAGGCGAGATCCTTCGGCAAGCTCAGGACAGGCTCTCCACCCCACGGACCACCCAAAGGGTACCCGCCTGTCCGCGGGGACCCCGGCTCTGGGGCACCCAGATTTGTGTTTGCGGCGGGCTGGGGACCTGGACCGCCCGTCGCCGCCGGAATTTTGATAATCTGGCGCAATGGAGCTGTTTCAGGTTGACGATGAATCGCTGCTTTTTATCTCGCCGGCGATAACTGACTGGGGCGCGTTGGCTTGCCGATGCGTCGATACGGTCATCGATGTTGATGGCGACATTGACAGTGGCGTGCCGACACTTCCCGATCGGTGCCTCTATATCTATTTCCCGATATTTGACGAGGATTTACCGAATCTGGACAAGTTACACGCGCTCGGAAACCTGGGCGCCAGTTTGGTCGCTTCGCGACACTGTGTGTTGGCTCATTGCGGCATGGGTTTCAACCGGTCGGCACTGGTGGCTGGGGTGATTCTTCACAAGCTTGGTATGTCGGGGCCTGAGATCGTGAGAAGGATTCAGGAGCGGCGGCCGGGGGCGCTGTATAACGAATGCTTCGCGGCTTATATTGAGTCGCTGGGATGAGGGATCAACGGGTGTCCGCGCGGCTCAGGGACTCTTGATCGAGAAATCCAACCGTCGAAGACATCGGTTGATTATGCCATTCTTGCAATGGTTACAAGAAGGGTAAGACGTTCATGATGGGCTTTTCGCCCTTCGTGCGATACTTGTATTGCCAAGTGCGGGAGGTTTGCAAATGGGATCTGCTGTCTCAATTCGGTTGCCGGAGGACCTGAAGACTCGCCTCGAAAAGTTGGCAAAGGCTACGGGACGGAGCAAGACGTATTACATGGTTGAAGCCATCAGTGAAAAGCTGGCCGACCTGGAGGATTTGTATCTGGCCGAGGCGCGGACGCTTGCTCTGAGGGCGGGACGGAGCAGGACCTACACCCAGGAAGAAATGGAAAAACGATATGGCCTGGGGGGTTGAATACGGCAAAGATGCAGCAAAGGAAATCGCCAAGCTCGATAGGCAAATTGCGCAACGCATCATTCAGTTCATGGGCGGACGAGTTGCGAAACTGGACAATCCGCGCAGCATTGGCGAAGCACTTACTGGCTCGAAGCTGGGCGACTACTGGAAATACAGGGTCGGGGACTACCGAATCATCGCCGAAATACAAGATGCAAAGCTGATTGTTCAAGTCGTACGGGTTGGGAACCGGCGCGAAGTTTACAAATAAGATAGTGCGTCGCCTGGCAGGAATTCGAAATTTCAAAGAATAGAGCATACCGCAGGGGTTAAAACCCCGCTCCGGTGAGGCCGTCGTATTGCCGGGGATGAATCCCCGGCCTACCGCTCCCGGTCTCCCGCATCTCGCAGGCGTTGGGGGTGGTCTCGCGGGCTAAGGGATGGCGCGGATTGCCGGGCAGACGGGGCTGTCACGGGAGCGGCTTTATCGGTCGTTCAGTGAGAAGGGGAATCCGACGCTGAAGACTCCGCTGGCGGTGATGAAGGCGCTGGGGGTGCAGTGGACTACGAAGAGGGATGTGGCGGGTTGAGGGGAGTTTGAATCCCGGGTCTCAAAGGCGAGGCCTGGGCCGCCCGCCACCCGCCGATTTGAGGATGTATATTGTTGTCTGAAGTCCTAAGGTCAGGTCATGAGTACGAGGGAATCGACGGAGGATGCTCTATGTCACCGATCCAGGCCACGCCGACGCTGCTAACCAGCGCATCTGTCATCTATGTCTGCTTACTGGTTGGCATCATTGGCCTAATTGTGCTCGGGGGAATTGCTGCGTTTGGCGTTTTCATTTACCGTGGCCGGCTCCGTCGCTCGTTCGAAGATTTCGACGGGCTTTGGTTCAGACTCGTCGAACGCTGGCTGCATGAGCCAGGGCAGCCTGTTATCCGACCGCTGATAGACGCCTACACAGAACAGCTTCAGCGGCGGAACGAGTTTTGGACGAGCTATGGGCAGATTATTGTCGCCGTTCTCATAATCGTCGTGCTCTCTATCTTATTGCTAACACGATCCATTTCGGCGGAGGCGGGGCTGCCGATTCTTTCTGGCATTTCTGGCTTTACAATTGCCAAGAGCGTCTCTTCTTCGCGGGGCAATTCGCCAACCGATCCAGAACGGAGGGGATAACTGGGTGCTGAGCCGTGCTTGGAGTTTTGGAAGACACGCATGGGAGGGGCACTGGGCGTTGCGTTGCCGCTCCCGGTCCCGCGGACACTGCGGAATCCCAGGTCTCCTCAAAGGGGAGACCTGGGCCACCTGGGGCCATCTGATTTTCGGGGTTATAATTCGTTCTTAACGAATCGAGGCGGCATGGCTCTTGCGGACGAGATTAGCGCGCGGCGTAAGGAGATCCGCACAGATGGATATCCGATGTCGGTTGGTGAGTGGCTCAGCCTCTACGAAGCTGATGAAATCGACATCCATCCTGAATTCCAGCGATTTTATCGCTGGTCTGAGGCACAAAAAACCAATCTAATTGAGTCTCTCTTGCTTGGGATTCCAATACCGCCAATCTTCGTGAGCCAGCGGGCGGATGGTGTTTGGGATGTTGTTGATGGTTTGCAGCGACTCTCCACGATCTATCAACTCTTGGGGGTCCTTAAGGATGAAGATGGGGAAAAAGTTGATCCCCTTGTGCTCGGGGAAACTAAGTACTTGCCGTCGTTGAGGGGCAAGGTTTGGGAGGATCCCAAGAACGAGCAGAAATCGCTGCCGGCGGACGCTCGGCTCATAATCAAGCGTTCGAAGATTTCGGCCAGCATTATTCTTCGGGAAAGTGATGAAACAGCAAAATACGATCTCTTTCAAAGGCTGAACACCGGGGGGTCGCAGCTGAGTCCCCAGGAAGTTCGAAATTGCATTCTTGTGATGATAAATCGTGAGTTCTACGGCTGGCTGCGAGAACTTGCTGACTACGAGCCATTTAAGGAGTGCATCTCGCTCAGCGATAGACCGATTGAAGAAGCTTACGATCTTGAATTGGTGCTTCGGTTTGTCGTTTTCTATCGCATGGCGGTAGACGATCTGAAGGCGGTCGGAGACGTGGGAGTGTTCCTTACTGAGCGGATGCGGCAAGTAGCAACGGACCGGACGTTCCGGAAGAAAACAATCGACTCGGCATTCAGACAAACGTTTGACACACTGCTCCGCACTGTCGGCGACGATGCCTTCCGGCGCTTTGACCGGATCAAGGGCAGACATGAAGGTGGATTTCTTCTGTCGCAGTATGAAGTGGTAGCGCTCGGGTTGGGTTACAACATTAAAGGCCCCGTTTCCGATAGCTATATTCAAAGGAGAATCCGGTCAATTTGGTCAAATAAAACCTACACGGAATGGACGGGTTCTGGGGTGACCGCGACCCGTCGATTGCCGAGAGTGATTCCCTTGGGCCGAGAGTTGTTCGCGAGAGGAGCCTTAGAACGGTCGAACAACTCGTCGATGCGGTTTCCAGCGAAATCAGTTGGCGACGTAAGGAACTTACAGACCTGAAATGTTTGCTTGAGGCTGCGGCCAGTAACCGAACAAGACAATCTACACTTACGAGGGCTGCATTAGCGTTACTTTATGCGCATTGGGAGGGTTATGTTAAGTCGGTGGCGGAAATGTACCTTGAATTTGTTTGTATGCAGCGGTGCAGGAACCTTGAGCTTTCCGACAGTCTCCTGGCGGTGACGTTGCGGTCGATGCTTGCCTCTTCAGAGGGTTCACATAAAATCAAGTCTCATGTCGATATAGTCCAGTTCTTTCGCACGCAGATGGAGACAAGGTCTCGATTGCCGTACAAATCTGTTATCCGAACTGAATTCAATCTCTCTTCAACTGTATTTTTCGAGATTCTCCGGACGCTGGGCTTTACCGCGTCAGAGTGCGAATCGAAATCACATATGCTCGATCATCAGCTGTTGGCGAAGCGAAACCACGTTGCGCATGGGAATAATCTTCCGATCGACATTGACGAGTATTTCCATCTGCACGATGAAATTCTTGCATTGATGAACTTGCTTCGCAACTACATCGAGAATGCAGCCGAAACGGGTGCATACCTTCGAGCGCCGAAGGCTCTTCGGAATTGATTGATTCCTCGCTAGTTGTGCTTGCCTTTCCATTCCGCGTAGGGCCCTTGGAAGTCTTCTATGCCGTCTTCTTTGAAGTTCCATAGTCTTGTGGCTACTTCATCTATTAGGTCGTGGTCGTGAGTTACTAATAACACTGTGCCTTCGTAGCGCTGCAAGGCTATGTTCAGGGCGTTGATGGCTTCTAAGTCGAGGTGGTTGGTGGGCTCGTCGAAGATTAGGATGTTGGGTTTGGTCAGGATTAGCTTGCAAAA
>PMWR01000439.1 GCA_003166055.1 Acidobacteriaceae bacterium | reverse complement strand
ACGTTTTCTGATGACCGTTAACATTCCACGCCAAACGGCGGATTGGCGAGCATGTAGTGGAATTGCTTGCCGGGGAATCCATCGCGAGTTTTACCATCGCCGAGTGTGTCGCCGAGAACGATCTGGTCGGTTTCCTCATCTTTAATGAGCATGTCTGAGCAGCAGATCGCCCAGCTTTCGTCGTTGTACTCCTGCCCATAGAGGCCCAGATTGGCCTTCCTGTTACCGGCGCGAATCGTTTCTTCGGAAACCGACAACATTCCACCCGTGCCGCAGGCAGGGTCGTAAATCTCCCGGTACACGCCTGGCTTGTAGACGTCTTCCTCACCCGTATAGACGAGGTGAGTCATGAGCCGGATCACCTCGCGCGGCGTGAAGTGATCGCCGGCCTCTTCGTTCGCCTGCTCGTTGAACTTCATGACCAGGTGTTCGAAGATATAGCCCATTTCAATGTTGCTGATCCGACTCGGATGCAGGTCGATGCTGGCCATCGCCTGAACGATGACATACAAGCGGTTGCTCGAATCAAGTTTCTCGATCTGGTCGCCGAACTTGAACTTCTCGAAAATCCGTCGAGCCGTTTCGGAGAAACCGTTGATGTAAGCAACGAGATTGGGGGCGATGTTCTCACTATCGCCCAGCAATTTCTGGAACGTGAAGGGACTGATGTTGTAGAGGGGCTGCTTGCGGTCGAAGTTGACAATCTTCGTGAGAAGCCGCGGCAGAGCTTTCTCCGGCGTGTGCGCAGCTTTGAGCCGTTTATGCTCCTTGAGTACCGCGTCCTTGGTCGGCTCAAGCACGGAATCGAGGCGGCGCAGCACAACCATCGGAAGCATTACCAGCCGATATTGCGGCGGACGGTATGGCCCGCGCAGCCGGTTGGCAATCTCCCAGATCTTGTCGGTAATTTCCTTGTGACGTTCGGTTAGCAAAGTGCCTCCATTGTAATCGCACAGGCAGCCTCCTCGGCTTTCTGGACACACATCTAGTTGTGGTGGACACTTCAAAGGCGAATCAACGCCTAGCTGGTCAAACCGACCTCGCATGACATGGCAAAATGTCCGGGGAGATTGCGGAACCAGCCAAATATTGGCGAGACGATTCCGATTTGGCTCAATGTCGCTCCGAGAGGCAATTCAGATGAAGAGTCGGAAATCGTAAGACTTGGGCTGGAACGCTCCCAGCAAAGAGCCGATCCGCGCAATCTCGTTGGACGACTGCACCGTGGCCGGCAGCTTGGTGTAGAGGTCGAAGGTGTTCCAGTTCATCTTGGAGAGACCAATGATCTCTGTAGCAAGATCCTTGATGTCAGACTGACCGCAATGCCTTCGGACCGTCAATGGAGCGGGAATTCGGCGTTTTCCTTGGTAGTATCTTCGGTTACCAACCGCGTTCGTTACACCGTGGACCCAAACAAGCGCACTGAAATCATCGACGCGCACGACCGTTCCGCGAGAGACCGGATAATTGTCTTCATGCAGCATTCCTCGGCTGTCCACGGAAGACGCCACGTAGCGCAACGAGTCATCTATAACAATTTCGAGCATTTCAATTTCTGCAACGCCGCTCAAGCCTTCCTTGAGGCCGATTTGCTCATCTTTCGTGAACCGCGTTCGTTTGTGGATGACAACACGCTTCGGGATCGATGAACGAGACTCGAAGAACAGCTCCCTAATCTGCTCGCCGACGCGCCTGGCGTCATCGCGCGATAGGAAAGGATTTTTTCCGTAAAACACGGGGTTTTCTACCTGACTTAGCCGGTATTGTAAGCCTTCACCCCGCGAGCTGTAGATGTGGCTGCATCCCATGACCACTCTCTTGCCCTGCGCCTGAGCAGGATCGTAGCTCATGCCAATGCCGACATACGCACTATCTTTATCCAAATCGTCCAGCACCCATGGCGTTCGCAGCGCCTTCACATAGAAAGCCAGGGACAGCCACCACCAGACACGACATTGGAGCTGATCGGACAGGGTACTCTGTTCGAGGAACTGAGTGCCGATTCCCTTGTGCACGCTACTGGCTTTGACAAAGTCGTGAACGTCGAAGCGTTCGGATTCACTAGCAAAGCCCCGGTAAGAACTCCACCGCTCGGGAAAGAAGATAAACACGACGTTGGGAGAGTACGAGGCCTGAAGGGTCTCGATTGCTCGATTGATATTGCGTCCGACGTCTATCGTTTTGGAGCGATCATCAGCTCCTTCAGGTTCGGGGCACACGAACCATCCGCGACTCCCTGGGTCCGCTACCGCGAGATCAACGCCAAACGCACTCCGGAACCCTGGATAGGCGGGTAAGTAATCCGCCTCCTGTGAGGTAGGCTCAATATGTCGGCCGAGATTAGACAAAAAGGCATGGGCGAGCTGGGTTTCTCCTTTTGGACACACGACGCCTAGCCTAATCTCCGAGCCAAACTCTTGGTTCGTGAGCGGGAAGTCGAATGGACGATTCCTTAGAATGCCGCGAACGGGATGGGCATCTTTAGCTATGCCCCTGCCCGCGCGGTTCGAAAAGACAAGCTCAGGCTCAGGGATCTGGAGGCCTTTTTGTTTGATCAACGGGCGAAATCTGGCTTCCAAGGCCGCCGTCTTCACGCCTTGCAAAGTCGCTACCTCAGCAAAGGACGGTGCGCGCCGAATGACGAAGCGGAAGGCTCCAGCATTTGCAGGATACTCATAAGTTCTCTGCGGCTTGTCTCCTCCTAGCAGTTGGGTACGCCAGAGGTTTACGGCATCGTTAAACTCTTTGTTGTGTTGCCATCCAAGCACGCGCATCTTGATTGCATTCGCAGCCAATCGAGGCGCAGACTGCCCTGAAGCGTCCTCTACGCGGACTGATGGCTTGAAAAGGATAAAGAGCTTGTTTTCGATTGGCCGCAGCGAGAGGTGAACTGAGGGATAGGCAGAGTACACGGTGCCGTCGAGACGTTCCTGTCGGCCAGAATTGCGAAACCACAGCACAGCGCGGTCGCTTTGTGCCCCGGTAGCTTCGACCATACTGCGTGTGAGCGCTTCCAGCATCAAGGAGGCGATGGCTCCGTCTTCGATCCGAAGGCTCCCTTCGGGTAGCGGCGTGCGCCGAGGCCCGTCTTTGACGTTGTCGTCGAAGCATGCTCGGAGATCGTCCATCGTTCCAAGCGCAAAAATTTTACCTTTGAAGGGCACCGCCACCACGTTCCTGTTTGCCGTTTGCTCGCGCACCCAGCGCCAGGCGTGCTCCTTTGGCCATTGCTTTAGCTCGCATTCAAGAACTTCCGAGGGGCAGTCGATCTCGAACGCGTTGCTCTTGATAATCGTGCCGGGCTCTTTCAGGTCAATGCGAAACGGGGCACGGGGTGCATCTGAGCCTCCGCTGTTTTTAGCGATGAGCGCTGTCGCCGTGGCCTGTGCTGATCCTCCGAGGCAATGCAGAGCCAACCGAATCATCAGATCGTCGAATCCTTGTGCCACCACGAGGTACGCCGTGCGTCCCTGCGCTCTGGCACGCTCAATCAGGTCGGTCACCTGCTTGGCCACGGATGTCGAATCCTGGACGCACCAGTAAATGCTGCCTGAACCGCTTTGCTCAAGGCTTTCGGAAAGGGCGTCCATGATGGATTCGTCCCTGCCGCTATAACCGCAAACGATAGTCGGGGCGTCTCTAAGATCTTCAACGAGGCCTGCTTCAAGGCGCGACTCCTGATCCCTTATCTCTTCCGACGTGTTTTTGAGACGGTCGTACCGATAGTCCCCATGAAGAGAGACAATCGTCAGCTCGCCCGCTTTCGAGGGTCGGATGATACGGTGCGCCGAGTCGATTCCGATCTCAATAGGCGCGACGTTGCTATTGGCTAGCGCCCTGCTTGCGAGCTGATCGAAATTCGTCGTCCAGACAGATCGTACAAGTCCATGCTCCGCAAGCACACTGAGGAGCTGGTAACCGGTATGCGGCTTGGCCAACCGAACCTTCTGCTGAAAATACGCACGGCGGCTCTCAGGGATCGGGTAGCAAGCCTCTATATAGACCCCGTATTCATCTGGCGCACCCTGCGCCGGATAGAGTCCCTGCCGATCTAGCCAGCGCTGAATGCGCTCGCGAACACTCGCCAGAGAGAGCTCCGAAAACTGAGTCTCCAGCCCGATGTTGTTTGTCAGGAAAATATCGCGCTTCCACTCCCAGATGCACATTTGGGCAGACGGCATGCCAGAAGTGATAGAAGCGCCTGCTCCGAGGAACAAGTTGTGGGGCATCTTACTGATGCCGACTGATCGGATGAATGCATCCAGAGACAGGAAGAGTTCGGCCACTACCCCTCCTCCCCGCCTGCGACTACCGTCATCGCGTCGGCAGCAGACTTCGACAGCATGCGCTCGATCTCAATAGGCGCGATCTTGGCCTGTTTGAACCTTGTCGCCGCAGTTGCACGCCATGCTAAGTGTCCAGGCCCCGGAAAGTCGCGCCGAATTTCACGGAGCACTTGAAGTGCCGTTTTCGCCCAGATGCGAAAGTCCTCACGTGCCCAGTAACGGACTCGTCTCAATGAAGGAATGGCACCTTTATACGCCTTACTGCAAGGCGTGATGATGACCGGCACGATCTGTGCATTGGCAAGCTCCGGAAGATTCGCCTTGATCCAGTCTGGATGGGAAGCGGCTTGTCGCGCTTTCGTTGCAGAGAGCACTGTGTCAGCCTTTGCCCCAGCATGATCCTCACTGACGATACAAAACGAGTCATCGGCAATCCACCAGGGGTCAGGAGCGGCGTCGTCCGACGAATTGCCTGCAGAAAAGCCAAGGAGTGTGCCTAGTCTCTTGTGCCCGTCTTCAAACAATGTTCCATTGTCGTCCTGCAGAATGGCATTGAGAATCGCTGCCTCTTCAGCGTCGAACTTGCGATCATGAATCGTGCCCATTCTTTCCAGTATCGCCTCCAGCCGCTCGATCATTGCGGTGAGGCGAGGGTCTTCACTGGCGTCGGAAGAAGATGCCGCTGCCGCATTTGTACGCAAGGCCACCAGCCAGCGCAGCACCGGTGCAGCGGCCTGGGCCTGTCGGAAGTAATCTTTGGCAGTGCTATCGTCAGGCAGCTGACCGGCCTGATGTGCAAGCCATGCAGCCGACCCGGCCAAATAAAGCCAGAGCGCTCGGTATCCACGCAAATCCGTATGCGTCAGTTTTCCGATCACCGCGCGGCATTGTTCAAGCGCCGCGATGTAGTCGGCATTCCAGAGCGCGTACTGATAATCGAGTTCTCCCGCGACTGCGGCTGCAAGGTCTGGCGCTGCCGCAAGGGTGCGCTGGGTCAAGCCGCCGCGAAGTGCAATGATGGCCTTCTCGGCTTCGTCCCACTCGGCATCTTGCGCAAAAAAATGCCTCAGATTGTCGAGCATGCCTGCTGCGGTAGCGGCCTTGGACTGCTCCAACCCGAATTCCAGCTCGGCCTGGATCTCCGGATGGAAGAATTCTCGCCGCTCCTTCTTGAATAAATAGTTGTTCAGGTTCTCACCCAAGATGATCACTGCCGCGTAGTCGTTAGGCGACCTGGTGCATCGGCCAAAGCCTTGGACGAGCCTCGTCAGAATGCGATCATCTAGGAGAAGCTGTGCGGTAACC
>PMWR01000182.1 GCA_003166055.1 Acidobacteriaceae bacterium | reverse complement strand
AGGTCGATTGGACCGCCGCGCAGTCCCTCGAAGAGATATTTCTTCGGCCTCACGTTCCGCAGGTACGAATCCAGGATTTTCTCCAGCCATGGGATCACGGGCACAGTGCCTCTGCCACGTTTTCCCTTGGGCTCGCCGACATTCTTTCGCCACATGCTTCTTTGCACCGTGAGCGTGGCGGCTTTGTAGTCGGCTAGTTCGAGCCCTCGCAGCTCGCCCCGCCGGAGGCCGGTGAAGGCTGCCACCGCCACGATCGTTCTAGCTGGGTCCGGCAATCGTTCGATCATGGTGAGCGCCTCGGTGAGCGAGTACGCGTGCGTGTTCGATGGCGCCTTGGCCTTCGGCAGCACAGCGTCGCGAACCGGATTTGCGCCACGCAGGAATCCACTCCGAATCGCGTAACGGAAGATGCCGCTGAGCAGATGCTTGACGTGGGCTATTGTTCGGATGCCGAGATTGCGCTTCCGGGCGATCCGATTCAATAGCGCCTCGCAGTCGACGGTTCTGAAATCTCGCAATGACATTTGCATGCGATCTTTCAGGTACGCCTTCCACATCTGATGATAACCGTCGTACGTTGAAGGGCGCGTTTGCTCCTTGGCATACGGCAGATAGTATTCTTCAACGAACGCATCAACGGTCATGCTGCCGGCGGCGACGAACGTGCCATCGTTGAAAGGGCGGAGGAAATCATCAGCCAACGATCTTACGGACGTCTTCGACTTGAATGAGCGTCCGTAATCTGCCAGCTTCTTGCACTTCGCCTTCCGTGAGAAGCTCCCGCCGGGAGCAGCCACAAAGTCGTAATAGCGCAGGTACCAGCCGTTACCTTTGCGAAATATGTAACCCTTTTGATGACGACCGGTGCCGATCACTGGAGGATCTCCTTGCGGCGATTGCGATTTGCATTGGCTGAACCGACAATGCGGCGCTCGGCCCACTCTCCGAGTTCTGGGCTGCCCCAACGGAAGCGGACGTATTTCCCAAACCGGACATGGGGCAGCGGGTCCGCACTGCGACGACGTACCTGGTCCCGAACCCAAGACGCAGGAAGGCACCAACGATGAGCGAGCTGTACGCAATCAATGAATTCCCATTGAACTTGCGACGTTGCTACTGGCGATGACAGTTGTTCAAGCATGTTTTCCTACTTTCTGGTTGAAGATTCGTTGAGTTGAAGCGGATTTGGCGAGAAGCGAATTCCTTGCGTCGTGCGAATGACAGTTTTGTGGGCGTTTGAAAGGTCCGAGCGGCTTCACAATCAGAGGCGGAGTTGAGGACTCGCAAAGGTGGTTCCTGGCTGATTACGTCGTCCTCGCTTGCAGTCTCTCTGCCCCGTGAGTTGTTTCGGTGGTCGACACTGATTGGGAGTTCCTATAGGTGGTGATGAAGTACTGCTCGGCCCGTTCCATGTAGAACATGATCCCAGGCATCCCGAAAGCGAAAGGCATCTTCTTAATGCGCAACAGATACCAGCAGCACCGAGGGCAGTACTTCTCGAGTTCGACTTGCCCGGCATTGCGGGCGCTAATTGTGAGAGGCTGTTTCATGACATTGTTCTGTTAGGCTGATGCCTTTCAGGGAGTTACTCCTTCGGGCAGGTTGCGATAATTTGACACTAGCTGAATAAGTGGAAGTACCAAAGGTCCGCAGAAATGGCGAGCCCCAGAGAGGGAAAGCCCGTGTTACTGCTCAGTCCGTCGGCGGTCTGAAAACCTCCATGGCTGCATGGTACTGGCGAGCGATCGTCTGGTCGTAGAGCTTGTCCATCAACGTCAGGAAGCGCCCAATCCTGTCTACCTTGTCGCTCTCGGCCTGACAGAACTGCTGGAATCGTTCCAGCAATTCGGGTGATGCGGCGCCGGTTTCTTCGGCTTGCTCTTCAATCTGATCGAGAAGCGAATCGAGTTCACGGTCGATCTCGAACAGCGTGTTTGCCTCACTCATTGCGACCGCTCCTAAAGATTGACGGGCTGGCCGCATGACGTGAGCGCCATGCGGCGGAGAATGGTTATGCGGCCATTTGCAGGACGCACCCCTGGGTGCGCGCGGCCCGGTAGGCGAGAGCATCGGCACGGGTCTGGAATGGATGCCGGCTGTGTCCTCTGATCCATTGCCACTGAATATTCAACTGCTCGTTCATCGCAAGCAATTCTTTCCATAGATACTGGTGCTGCAATGGGGCGCCGCGACTGTTGCGCCATTCGTTAGCCTGCCAATGCCGGATGTGGGAGAGCATTCCATTGATCAACAGTTCGGAGTCAGAGAAAAGCTGGACAGAAGACCCGGCTGGGATCGAGCGCAATGCCCTGACCGCTGCCGTTAGCTCCATCTCCGATATCGTCGTCCACGGATTTGATCCCGACATCTCCCAGCTCTTGTCGCCGCTCATCAGGACCGCCGCCCATCCGCCGCATCCGGGATCCCCGATCACCGAGCCATCGGTAAAGATGTGAAATGTACTCTCCATAAACTCTTCCAGTTGAAGCTATGCTGCCTGCATGGGAATGACGCTGCCGAATGGAGCCCTTCGGCGCTCGGTGGATGCCCAGATCACTGGATACGCTGGTTCAGTGTCGGGGAATGTGCCGCATAGATCGGTCAAGAACACCAGAGTCTGTGGCTGGATTCCATGCTC
>PMWR01000337.1 GCA_003166055.1 Acidobacteriaceae bacterium | reverse complement strand
TGGCCGGGCGGCTTGGTGGTGAAAAAAGGCTCGAAGATGCGGTCCTGGAGCTCGGGGGGAATGCCGGGGCCGGTGTCCCAGATCTCAACCAGCAGCATTTCAGCTTCAGGGCGGCAGGTGATACGCAGATTGCCGCTGTTGCCGAGTGCGTCGAGCGCGTTCTCGATCAGGGCGGTCCAGACCTGGTTGAGTTCGCTGCCGTAGGCGCTGATTCGGGGCAGGCCGGGCTGGTAATCGCGCGTGATGAGGACGTTGGTCATGCGCGACTGGAACATCTGCAAAGTGGCGTCGAGGCCGGCGGGGACGTCGACTTCGAGAATGGGGGCACGGTCCATGTAGGAGTAGGTTTTGACGGCGCTGATGAGGTCGAAGATGCGGGCGGTGGAGTGGACGAGCGTGTCGACGGAACGGGAGGTGCGCAGAAAGCGTGCGAAGTACTCCAGCGAGACGGTGGTTGCCTCGCCGCCCAGGAGGGATTCCAGTTCCTCAAGGTCGGCGATGGAGACGTCCTGTTCGGCGAGTTGTGGCGCG
The DNA here is from genome assembly GCA_003166055.1 of Acidobacteriaceae bacterium. Next base: position 3,786 of record PMWR01000337.1, on the reverse strand, counting down.
ATGTCCCAAGGCTGGGCGGCGCCAAGGGCGGCCAGCCAGGCGCGGATGGCTTCTTCGCGGACGATGATGGAGGTTGCGGATTGCGCGTCGGGGGGTATGACGCGGCTGAAGATTTCTCGTTCCCAGGCTTGAACGGCCTCGATCTGCTCCTGGGAGAGACAGAGGTTGACAAGCTTGAAGCGGTTCTGGCGGTTGGCGCGCAGCTCCGTGACCAGACTGGACGCGGCACGTTGGGCGGCGGAGGCGGGATTGTTCAATTCATGGGCCAGATTGCCGGCCAGCTTGCCGAGGGCGTTGAGTTTCTCAGCCTGCTGCTCGATGCGGGTGACCTCGCGGACACGGTCGAGGAGCGTGGAGACAACCCGCTGGGCCATGGATGGGATGGCCTGGAGCATCTCAGGGAAGAGCGACTTGTGAATGAGCAGCGCCCACACGGGGGAGACGGCAAAGCCCTGACCGCCGGAGGCCTTCATGCGCGAGAAGGGCAGGTAGCCGGTCATCTGTCCGGCGCGGCCGATGAACAGCTCCATGGGACCGCCGCTGTGACGGCGCACATGAAGTTCACCCTTGAGGATGAGGATCATGCGGTCGGCGGGAGTGCCCTCTTCAAAGAGGATGTCGCCAGGTTGCGCGACGACCTCTTCGCCGTGGCGGGCGAGCCAGAGGCGGTCTTCGAGGGGCAGGCCTTGCAGGGGGGTAACGTGGTCGATCGCAGCGGCGATTTCTTCCGCTGGAGTGGGACAGGCAGGCGGGGTGAGGGCAGGGGAAGAGGAAAGCATCCGGGTGACCTCCTGGGTGCAGTTTCAGGATAGCCGATTTCGGCATCTGCGGTGGGCGGGATCGGAGGCCGGCGGGGAGAGGCGCGCTTTCGGGTTGTATTTCGTCCTGTGCCGGAAATTATTTAATCGTGTAGTCAAGCTTTGGATACCAGTCGATACTCCGGCCATCCGGCGTCAAATCGAGCATCGACCAAAGGGGATCGAGATCTGGAGCTCCGCGTGGATCCTGGCCGGGGTCAGACATTTCTCCGCTCATCTCACCGCTCAAGAAGTGGCAAACCTTTCCATTGCGTCTTGTGAAGACGCTAAACCCCGGGATATCCGCGTCCTCGGCACTCACGTAGGTGCGCGTGTAGTCCCCAGAGGCGTCAGAGAGGAACGGCAGATTTCGAAAGCCGCGCTGCGTTTTGAATTCCCTCAGCCGTTCGATGGGAGAACGCGCAGTGACGGCGATGGCTACGCGTTCTCGCAGATTCACGGCGGTTCCATTCCAGGCACTCAAGAAGGAGGTGCACGAGGGGCACGGCGACTTGCGCTGCGGTCCGTACATCATGCTGTAGACCATCAATGTTTCTCTGCCACCGAAGAGAGTGGTGAAGCGGACGGGGCCTGACTCCGAGAAAAATTCGAAATCCTGAGGAATTTCGCCACCCGTGGGCAGAGCTCGCCGCTGATTCGCCACACGTTCGATGTGGCGGCGCAGTTCGATTTCTTCTGCCAGCAGAGCATTACGAGCCGAGCGATAGGCTGAACTCTCATGAGGAAAGTGGGACTTGTTCTTATCGGCAAGCTGCTGGGCTGGGATGAGCACGGGTGCGTCTGCCATCGAAACCTCCATGGATTTCGTTCATCTCTTGGATGCGAAACGGACGGCGTACGATTACCAGTCCATTTGGCGCATGCGCTCGAGGATGATTGCGCTGTAGCGGCCCATGCGCTCGGGGCGTCGCTTGAGGGGAGCAGGGAGAACGGCGGCAAGTTGTGCTGACTGTTCCCGGTCGACAGTGCGGGCTGCGGTCTTATAGTAGGTGTGGCACGCCGCATCCGCGCCATAAATACCGGGACCCCACTCCACCACGTTGAGGTAAAGCTCGAGAATGCGCTGCTTGCCGAGGACCAATTCGGCGATTGGCACCAGCGTAAACTCCATGCCTTTGCGCAGGCCATTGAGCAGAATGGAGCGGCTGGTTCCGAAGAACAGGTTCTTTACGAGTTGCTGCGTGATGGTGGACCCGCCGCGGATGCGACCGCCTTCCAGATCGTGGTCGGCTGCGAGTTCCATCGCTTGCCAATCNNGGCTACGAGGGTGAGCGCGGCTAGCGACCACATCAGAACGACGCAGAGGCCGAGCCATCGAAGCGATGATCGGAGGAGACTTTTCCGAGGCGGGGGAATGGGGAGAGTGTTTGACGTTTCCAGCGTTTCAGTCACACTCCAGAATAACCACCTGCGGTGAGGCAGACGGCATCTGCGGTGCGGCAGACGCTCGCGGGGGGCTCGCATTGGCTTTTCTGCTTGCCATCGGGTCAGGCTGCGCGCTCGGCGCCGATCCATTTGCTGGAGTCGCCGGGGTTGAGGCGCTTCAAGGGGATCGCACCGGCGATGGCGAGGACGATGATGGCGGGCTCGATGGGCTGGCGATAATCCATCAGCGGATGGGTGATGTAGTACGTGATGGGGAAGATGGCGATGAGCACCAGGTAGGGCAGGAAGGCGGTGCGATTGAATCGCCAGAAACGGCGAATGCCGCGGAGCATGAAGAAGGTCATGAAGCAGACCTGGAAGATGTTGCCGATCTCGTAGGGCTGCTCGTGAAACTCCTCGGCGGACATGCTCCAGAAGCCGGTCCAGTAATAGAAGACGCGGCGGATGGTCTTGTGGATCATGAACTCCGGATGGGCGCGGATGTAGTTGACGGCGAGCGCGTGTTTTTCCTTGAGGAAGCCGGCTTCACCGAGGGTGAGCCACTTCCGCATTTCAGCGGGATTGCTGGCGGGGTGGGCGAAGCTGGGATCAAGCGCGGTGTCGCCGCCGTTGTCGTCGTAAAGCTCGAGCCAGAAATTGTCGCGGACGGGGCAGAGAATGCCGAGGGCGCGGTAGTTGCGAATGGTCCATGGGGTTAGGACGGCTGCTGCGGCGAGGCCGGTGAGGACGAAGTTGAGAAGCCAGCGGCGGCTTGGTTTGTCGAGGCCTGCTTTGCCGAGTTTTGCTTTGGTGGGTTTTGCTTTGCGGAGTTGCCACGCGGCGAGGAAGGCCAGGAAGGGCAGCGTGGAGAGCGTGCTGGGGTTGGAGAGCGCGGTGAGGCCGGCGAGCGCGCCCCAGCCGATCCAGGCTAGTGGATTGGCGGTGCGATGGATGCGCTGGGCGATGCAGAAGCTGGTGGTGAAGAGCAAGCCGGTGAGCGAGTATTCCCAGACGCGGCCGGCGGAAAAATAAATTGCGAAGGGATAGAGAGCCCATACCCAGGCGGCGATTTTTGCGGCGCGCGTGCCGAGCGAGTAGTTGGCGCTGAAGTAGACGGGGATGCAGGTGAGGGCGCTGAGCAGGCTGTTGGTGGAGAGAATTACGAATCCAGAGGTAAGCGTGTAGACGCCGAAGAGGCGGAAGACCACGGAGAGCAGCGCGGGATAGAGCGGAGGCTGCATGGCTGTGGGTCCGGACCAGGGCCAGTAGGGTGAGCTGAAGCCGTGGCCGGTGGCGAGGGCGCGGGCGATCCAGCCCATCTCCCAGCCGAAGGCCTCGTAGAATTTGCCGGCGTCGGGCAGGTCNNTGCTTTTCTGCGCGGGTGCAGCAGTGGGGGAAGTTTGAGTCGACATATTTCCGTTTCAGCAGATCAGGTGGTCATTCTCTATTGGAACACAGGAGGGCAGGCGCGAATGACGGCGCGGCGCACCGGCTTCCTGCTATGATTCCGATCTCGGAAAAATGCGGTGGGAAGATATGGCGTTGAATGCGTGAAACTTGCGCGGACAGGTGTGCGTAGTGTGGAACAGAACTCATTTGATCT
>PMWR01000609.1 GCA_003166055.1 Acidobacteriaceae bacterium | reverse complement strand
AAGTCCTCGCCCTCTTCAGATGGCAGCGAAGAGGAAGAGGTCTTCTCCGCTTGATTGTCGAACCGAAGGTATCGGGTATTATGATGGAACTCCTGACGCCCGTCTCTGTCCCACCATCCTGTTTGGAGCCAATAAATGTGCCGCTCAATCGCATCGCCGTCCCCTTCACCTTGATAGAGTCGCCTCATCCCGCAGTACCATCAAGCAAAGCTTTCTTTTCCGAAGGACGCAAAGGAGACCGCAATGCGCCGTCGTACCTTTCTTGCAACGCTTCCCCTAGCCGCGGCAGGGTCCCTCGCAACTGCACCGCACAAGGCCGCTGGTCAGCCACAAAATGCCTCCAGTGACGGCATGTCCGGCAGCCTCTCCAAGTTTCAAGCTCCCGGTGACGAGCGGTTTATTCGCCCCGACGTGCACGCAGGCGACCGCCCCTCGGGAGCCAGCTTTGCATCGCGCTCGCCTGCACTCGGCTGCTCCGGCGCGGCGGGAACGGCGCATCCGCTTGCCACGCAGATAGCCATCGATATGTTGAAGCGCGGCGGCTCGGCAGTGGATGCCGCAGTTGCCGCCAACGCAGTCCTTGGCTTCGTTGAACCCACCAGTTCCGGCCTCGGCGGCGATTGTTTTGCGTTCGTATGGGATCCGAAAGCCGGCAAGCTTGAGGGCATGGCCAGTTCCGGCCGCTCACCTAAAGCGCTGTCTCTCGCTACTGCCCGTTCACGCGCAAAAAACGGCGTCCTTCCGAAGCTCGGTGCAGTCACCGTCTCTACACCCGGCGCACTTGGAGGTTGGTGGGCGCTCCACCAACGTTACGGCAAGCTCAAGTGGGCCGAGCTGTTTGAGCCGGCCATTCATTATTGCGAAGCCGGTTCGCCAACACCCCAAATCATTGGCTGGTACATCAAGCGCAACATGGCCATCTTTCTTCGCCCCGGCTCGGGCGTTGAAGAGACGGCAAACGCGGTTCACACCTACTATCAAAATGGCAAAGCTCCCAATGAGTCCGATGTCCGCCGCAATCCCGACCTTGCCCGCACCTATCGCATGATCGCCGAAGGAGGCCGCGATGCATTTTACGATGGGCCCATCGCCAAAACCATTGATTCATACTTCAAGCGCATCGGGGGCTGGCTCTCGCAAGACGATCTCCGCGAGCACCACGCCGAGTGGGTCGAACCCTTGGTTACAAAATATCGCGGCGTCGACGTCTACGCCATGGGCGCAAACACGCAGGGCCTGGCCACACTCCAAATGCTCAACATCATCGAGCAATTCGACATGCGCGGTTTCGGCTTTCAGTCCGCGCAATCGCTCCAAGTACAGATCGAAGCAAAGCGCCTTGCCTATGAAGACCGTGCACATTTTTACGCCGACCCAGATTTTACAAAAATCCCCATCGACTGGCTCAACTCAAAGGCCTATGCAATCGAACGCGCGAAACTCATCCACCTCGATCGGATTCTTGACCCCATTTATCCCGGCCAGGCTCCCAGCCACGGAGACACGACGTACTTCTCAATGGCCGACAACGATGGCATGATGGTCTCGATGATTCAATCGAACTTTCGCGGCATGGGTTCAGGTCTTGTCGCCGACGGCCTCGGCTTCATGTTTCAGGATCGCGGCGAGCTCTTCTCCCTTCAGGATGGACACCCCAACATCTATGCGCCCGGCAAGCGCCCCTTCCAGACCATCATTCCCGGTTTCGCCGCTAAGGACGGTGTGCCATGGCTTGCTTTCGGAGTTATGGGCGGCGACATGCAGCCGCAGGGCCAGTCGCAGATCATCATCAACCGGGTCGACTACGGGCTCGACGTGCAAGCGGCTGGAGATAGTCCGCGCTGGCATCACGAGGGATCCTCGCAGACAATGGGCGAAGATCCTCCAAATTTAACGCCTCGCGGCATTCTGCGCCTTGAAGCCGGCATTCCCGTCGACACCCGCAAGGCGCTCATCGAGATAGGATGGCCCATGGGCGAGAGCGATGGTGGCTTCGGACGTTATGAGTGCGTCGAAAACCGCAAACAGGGCGACGATCGCGTCTACGCGGCAGCAAGCGAGATGCGCGCCGACGGCGTAGCTCTTGCTTACTGAACAACCGCGCATGATATGAGTAACTGAACCGAGACGAGTTACATTCATCGAAGGACAAAGATGCCGAAATCCCGCAGACAGTTCCTCGCCCTGAGTTCCATTGGATTGGTTGGTGCAGCTATATCCGCTCAGACGCCACCACAGACTCCATCGGCGCAGAGCACGCCCGGCGCTCCGACCGCCTTCGGCACAGCTCCACCGGTTGGCCCAGAGGTGACGCCCGCAACATTTGATGAGGCGGAAAAGCTCGTGCAAGTGGAGATGACTGCTGCGGATCGTGCAGAAGCCGCGAGCAACTGGCGCATGCAGATGGCGCCCATGTATGAACTGCGAACAGGACCGCGCAAGCTGGCTCTTGAGGCGACGCTCGCGCCTGCGACTCAGTGGGATCCTTCCTTGCCCGGAGTTCCGCGAGTCAACCAGGGCAACCAGTCGGACAACACCTTCGTCCGCAACGCAAGCAAGAACATTCCGCTACCGTCGAATGACGAGGACATCGCCTTTGCCAACGTCGCTCAGCTTTCCCGCTGGATCGAGAACCGCCAAATCACTTCTAAGCGATTAACGGAAATCTATCTGCATCGTCTGGAACAATTCGATCCGAAGCTGCATTGCGTCATCACGCTCACGCGGGAACACGCGCTGTCGCAAGCGCGCGAAGCTGACGCCGAGATTGCCGCCGGGCACTATCGCGGCCCTTTACACGGAATTCCATGGGGTGCGAAGGATCTGCTCGATACCGCAAACATTCCCACCACCTATGGCGCCGAGCCGTACAGAAATCGCATTCCATCAGCCGACAGCGCGGTGGTTCGGCGACTGAATGCTGCGGGCGCCGTGCTGGTAGCCAAGCTGAGCCTGGGTGCTCTGGCGCTGAACGATATCTGGTTTGGTGGCCAGACAATGAACCCTTGGTTGCTTGAAGAAGGCTCTTCCGGCTCCAGTGCCGGCCCCGGCGCAGCCACAGCGGCAGGACTGGTCGCATTTGCCATCGGCAGCGAAACAGGCGGCAGCATCGTGAGCCCCTCCATGCGCTGCGGCGTTACCGGCCTTCGGCCCACCTATGGCCGCGTGCCGCGCACCGGCGCCATGACTCTCTGCTGGTCGCTGGACAAACTTGGCCCCATGGCGCGAGGCGTTGAAGATACTATGCTTGTGCTCAACGCCATCTCCGGCCCCGACCCCGGTGACGTCGCGAGTGTCCCATGCACCGTTGCCTTTAATGCCGGAGCAAAGGTTGCAGGCCTCCGTGTTGGATACTTCCCTTCGTGGATGAAGGAAGACCCAGCGACCGACGTCGATCGCGCTGCCCTTGAAACGATCGCGAAACTAGGCATGACGCCCGTGCCTGTCTCCATCCCAGATTGGCCCTACGACTCGCTCAATCTCATTCTGTTCGCTGAAGGCGCAGCCGCATTTGAAGAGCTCACCCTCAGCCACAAGGTGGATGAATTGACGGCCCAGGTTCCCGACGCCTGGCCCAACGTCTTTCGCCAATCGAGGTTCCTGTCTGCCGTTGATTTTGTTCAGACCGACCGTTTCCGACGCAAAGTAGCGCAGGAGATGGCCAGAGTTTTCTCTGAGGTCGATCTCCTCCTTGTGCCATCGCTGCGCGATGAGATGCTGGTCATCACCAACTTCACCGGTCACCCATCCCTGACGCTTCGCGGCGGATTTGTTGAAGTGTCGGAGGCGCGCAGTGACTGGGCTCCCGATTCGAAACATCCGCTACCCAGATTCTCTCCGCCGCGCCGCGTGCCACATGGAGTAACACTGATCGGCCGCCTGTTCGACGAAGGCACACTGGCAGAGGCAGGCATCGCCCTGGAATCGGCGTTCGGTGTCGCTCAGGAACATCCGCCGGGCTTCTAGTTTGGCGCCTCAAAAGTTCATTTTAGAAATGAGCTTTCATCCGAAGCGAAGCGACGGGCCTGCTTCTTCTTTTCGTGCACCGCGCAGCGCTCGCAACCACCCGGGTGACGCGCTGGTCCGGGGATTCATCCCTTGCTGCCACACACCCAGAAAGATTTGAAGATTCGAATTTACCGCGCGAGTTGCGTGAACGTCGTAGAATTCAGATGATCGCTGATCGGCTACACTGTCTTGCGTCACTTCATGGTGACGTTGCGCCGTTCATTCACAGGAGTACACATGATTGCGAAGCCCCTGCTTGCCGCCCTGCTCACATGCGCCGTTTCTACCTTCAGCCTTCATGCGCAACAAGCCGCGCCGAAGCCCCTCCAGGCTATGCCGTATTCTCCGTCGCTTGACGTGACCAGCCTTGACCGCTCTGTTGACCCCTGTACTGACTTCTATAAATTCAGCTGCGGGGGCTGGGAGAAAAACAATCCCATCCCCGCCGATCAGGCCTCGTGGAGTGTCTACGCCAAGTTGGCCAACGACAACCAGCAATTTCTCTGGGGCATTCTCGAGGATGACGCCAAGGCCACGAATCGTACGCCTGTGCAGCAGAAGGTTGGCGACTTCTATTCCGCCTGCATGAACACTGCTGCCATCGACGCATTGGGCGACAAGCCCGTGCAGCCGGAGCTCAAGAAGATTGACGCGCTGAAGACGCGGGCGGAGGTGTTGTCCGCGCTCGCTGAGCTGCATCACGAGTACCCAGGCGGCTTCTTTTTCGGCGCAGGGACTGGCCAGGATGCGATCGATTCGTCGCTGATCATCGTCGAGTTGCAGGCGGGCGGCCTCGGACTTCCTGACCGCGACTACTATACGAAGACCGACGAGAAAAGCGTGAAGATCCGCGAGCAGTACGCGGCCTACATTCAACAACTGCTGACCCTCTCCGGCGAAAGCGCCGAGCAGGCGAAAGCTGACGCCGATGCGACTCTCCGCATCGAGACTGCGCTGGCCAAGGCCATGCTCACACGCGTCGAGCGCCGCGATCCGCACAAGACGTATCACATACTGACGGTTGAAGAGCTTTCCAAGCTGGCTCCCTCCATCGACTGGCCGCTCTACTTCAAGGTGCAGGGCGCGCCCGGTGTGGCCAAGCTGAACGTGTCGCAGCCGGAGTTCTTCAAAGCCGTTGACGCGGTATTGAACACGGAAGATGTAGCCGCGTTGCGTGGCTATCTGCGCTTTCATCTGCTGACGGCTGAGGCGCCCTACCTCGCCCATCCTTTTGAACAGGCTAGCTTCGACTTCTTCTCGAAGACGCTGCGCGGCGTGCCGGCCATGCCTCCACGGTGGAAGACTTGCACGCGCGCTGTCGACCGCAGCCTCGGTGAGGCGCTGGGACAGGAGTTCGTGCGGCGCACGTTTTCCGCGGACACCAAGGCCAAGACCCAGCTCATGACCGAGCAGATCGAAACCGCCATGCAGCATGAAATCGAGGGCCTGGATTGGATGAGCCCGGCGACGAAGGCGGAAGCGTTGCGCAAGCTCCACGCTATTCGCAACAAGATCGGATATCCGGAGAAGTGGCGCGACTACTCGGCTCTCGCAGTGAAACCCGGCGATTACATTGGCAATGCTATTCGGTCTTATCACTTTGAAAGCGAGCGACGCTGGCATAAGCTGGGCAAGCCGGTCGACCGCGACGAATGGGGCATGACGCCACCGACCGTCAACGCCTACTTCAACCCGCAGATGAACGACATCAACTTCCCTGCCGGGGTTCTGCAACCGCCGCTCTACGATCCGAAGGAAGACGACTCCCCTAACTACGGCAATACCGGAGCCACCATCGGCCACGAGCTGACCCACGCCTTCGACGACGAGGGACGTCAATTCGACGCCCAGGGCAATCTGCGCGACTGGTGGACGCCGGAGGACGCGAAGGGCTTTGAAGAGCGCATCAACTGCGGCCGCGATCAGTATGCGGGCTACGTGATCGTCGACGACATTCACATCAACTCAAAGCTGACCAGCGGCGAAGATGTCGCCGATCTGGGCGGAACTCTGCTGGCCTACATCGCATGGAAGAAGCAGACCGAGGGCCAGCCGCTGACGCCTGCCGATGGCTTCACGCCCGATCAGCGGTTCTTTGTAGGCATGGCGCAATGGGCGTGCGAGAACCAGCGTCCAGAAAATCTGCGGGTGAGCGCGGTGACCAATCCACACTCGCCGGGGTTTGCGCGGATCAATGGAGTGGTATCGAATCTGCCCGAGTTTCAAAAAGCCTTTGGCTGCAAACCCGGCCAACCAATGGTCCACACCCCAACCTGCCACGTCTGGTAACCACCTGCGGTGCGGCCAACCGCTCGGCACCTGCGGTGCGGCAGACACTCGCTGTTCGCTCGCAGGGGCTTCGTGCCCCTCCAACCATCAAAAGAACGGCTGTGTCCTGAGCAAGCTAAGAAGTGACTGTCATCCCGAGCGAGCTAAAAAAGCGATTGTCATCCTGAGCGCAGCGAAAGCCTGCCCTGAGCGAAGTCGAAGGGGACCTGCTTCTTCTTTTCGTCAGCGCGGCGCGGTAGGCCGGGGATTCATCCCCGGCAGCCACCCATTCAGAGGGGTTTGAAGAATCGTGCAGGCGGCGCAAACCGTGCACTGGCCCTCATTCCAGCTAATCGGTTCCCACAAGCTGGCAGATCGGGACATATCTCGCTCGAGGCTATAAGCAGATTTGTTCCAGGGAGTTCAGGCCCCTCTTGAACTGCGACTAAAGCTGGCCCTGCCGTGGGAGGATTGAGCTGGGCACGTCATCGCCAAATTGTCACGGAAGCTTCCAATCTTCGGAACTCCCTGATCTGATCGAGAATGTGCAATGGATGTTTCTGATACGGTTGACACGCGAGTTCCTGACCGAATCGCCGTTGCCTTGAGCCGAAACCTGCACCCCGCTCACCTACGCTAGAAGCTCCTGGAAGCGAGCCCTGAACGTTCCGAGGAAGACGATGGACTCATTTGGAAATCTGGATCGGCGCGAATTTATTGCCCTGTCGGCAATGACAACGGCTTTCACTCTGCTTCCGAATCCGTCGCACGCTGCTCCAATCTCTGATTCCGGCCTTGTTTCTCTTCAGGTGTCCGGAGACGTTCAATCCGGATACAGCGTAACGATCCTCTATCGGGGTCAGCTTATTGCACGGCATCATCAAGGCGGAGAGTTCTCGGCTGTATTTCAAAACAGCGAACGGAGTCTTGAAGACCGGTTCGATCACTGGAAAGCCACTTCGTGGAAAGGTGGTCGGACACACATCACGCTGACAGGCGAGATGGAGCTCTCTAACTTGCGTACCACTGTCTTTGCCGATGTCTCTTACGAAGTTATCAATCAGCATGTGATCAAGAAGACAATGCAGTTACGCCAGGCTGACATGTTCACGCTTCTTTATCAACTTGCCAACCGCCTTGAACCTGAGGCCGCCCCGGCAAATCTTTGGAGTTTCGACCATCCCGACTGCAAAGGTGGACCGCTGCACGAGTACTTTCCCGCGGCCGGCTTTCGTACGGCGAGCGGAGTTACCGTGGGGCTCCTCACCGATTCCGGATATCGCAATCAATGGAGCCGAATCATCAGGCGCGACGGAACACCCGTGAAACCGGCGCCCGCCGTCATTCCCGATCTGAATCTCTACGTTCTTCCAAATGCCGCCGATCGCGCAACGCATGGATCATTTGTCCAGCAGACCTTCGGTGAGTCAACAGTTCAGTTGACAGGCGATGGTTCCCGCGCACCAGTCGAGCTCCTGGCCGCTGCCCTGTGGAAGAGGTCCGGCCAGATTCAAGTGGATCAACAAGACGGCATCGTCAAACTGTCTCCGGCCGCCAGGCCCGATTTCGTCCTTCTACCTTTTCCGGCAAAGGCCGGCGAGGTCTATGAAGGACATCTCAAATATCGATCCGCGGTTCCAATCTCGGTGCATGCATGGGACGTGGATGACAAGCCGCGGAAAATTGGCGACATCACACTTTTCAACGATACGGCGCCTGCATCACCCTCCATCTTTTCCGACTTCCATTTCTCCTTTGTCATACCCGCGCTGCAGGGCACAGGCGGCGCTCTTGCTCTGTCGCTGACCGACTTCATTCCAGAAGGCGAAAACAGTGATCCAGGCGGGCTGCCTTCGTTTGAAGTGCGCGATGTTGAACTTCTCCGTGTCGCCACGCGCCGCGAACCATCTCGCCGTCTCGAGATGGGACACCAACAAGAGACAACCGTGTTCATCTTTGTGAACGATGACATTCCACACGCGGTTCGCGGTTATCGTCTCGCCAGCCACCTTCACCTGGCTGAGGGTCTGCGCTTCAAGGGAGGCGAAACAGAGAAGATCCTCTACGCAGACGTCATGATGTTGAGTTGGAATGTGGAGGGAGCCGAAAACCGTCCCATGCTAGCACCCAGCATCTGGTATTCGGCCGCCGGCGAAATGTATTTGCGCGACAGCTTCTACGCGCTAAACGGTACCCACAACCGCGAACTGAACGAGAAAGTCTTCAATGTCTGGGCCGACAATCAAGGCGACGACGGCGCGATCAACACGCTCGTGGAGCCAAACATTGCCAACCTTGAACGCAAATCCAACGACTCAACCCCTCTATGGTTGATGTGGGCGTTTCTGAATCATCGCCGCTTCGGTACTGAGCTTGATAGGTACAAGATCCGTCGAGCCGCCGAGTACTGTCTCGCAAGCTACGATCCTCATCGCGAGGCCATCTGCACGGCGCAGTTTGTCATAGGTCAGCTTGACGTAATTCACTATCCCGAAGGCACCAGGATTCTCTGCGAAAACCAGGGAATGTTGGCAGTACTCCTGAGAGTCATTCGTGAACTGCATATACCTGAAATCAGCGCGTCCATATCCGAAAGCTACATCGCAAAGGCGGAGGAGCAGTATCGCAGTTACTATGACGCCGAGCGTGGCTTTCTGTTTCCCGCGCGCAACATCCCGGACGCCATAGGCTTCTCCGATATCTTTCCCGAGTTTCTTTCTCTTTGGCTTTTCAAGCGGCCAATTCTAACGGACGAAATGGTTGTCAGCCATCTCAACCACATCCCGTCCATGCTGCCCAGGGAAAACTGCCCTTACCCGAATGAAGGCGGCACGGTGAGGCCGATCTTTATCGGCTTACCGAGAGGGAAAGAATGGAGTTACTTTACCGATAAGTGGCATCCGATGGTAAGCGACTCCTACGCGGCGAGCTATCGAAATAAAGCAGCCGATGGCGTCTATTACAACGGTGGAAGTTGGATGAGAGTGGAGATCTGCGGCTATGTGACCGGGAAGCTGCATGGATGGAAGAGAGCAGACCACGCGATTGCCAACCGGTTGTGGGCAGAAACCCACACAGACGACGCGTTTCCGACGAGTCAGGAGTACTTGCCGACCTCGGCAGGAAATCCATTTTACGGATTTCACCGGGTCTTTGCATGGAATGCGTTCGTGCTCCAGGCTCTGGAATTGGCCGGAATCCGCGATCCGGCCATGGATCCGGATTACTCGAGATAAGCTGCTCCAGTTTCAGGCTGCGGAGTGAATTGAATTTACCGACCATCCATATTTTTTAATTTCAAGCGATGCGCGCTTCCCTACGCAGGTCTGAGGATCGGCGCGAGACGTCCGCAGTTTCCGGCGGCAAATCAACTCGGAACGCCCTCCCAAACACGCCAAAAACGACCGAAAACAGCCCGAAAACGATCGAAATAACATCGATTTTTACACTTTTCGTCCTGGTATAAGCCTACGTTTGGCGGCTTTTTGTCGGGCTGCAACCGGACGTTTTTCGCCAAAAAACCTGCGAGCGCCAATCTGCAGGCCTATAGGGCGACGAAATCGCTCGTTTCGTCCTCCTGTAGGCGTACCTGTTTTCATGTTTTGCGCGTTTCTTTGCGTGCGCAGATCGATGGCGGCGGCAACTGACCACTGATAACTTACAACTTAAAACTGCCTCACCCATCTTCGCCGCATCTTCGCTCTTCGGATATAATGCTGCAATGGACTTTCAGCTGGTGACTACATACAAGCCGCGAGGGGATCAGCCGCGCGCCATCGAGGAGCTGATGGAGGGGCTGGCGGCCGGGGAACGGCACCAGGTGCTTCTGGGCGTGACCGGGTCGGGCAAGACCTTTACCATGGCCAAAGTCATTGAGCAGTCGCAGCGGCCGGCGCTGATATTGGCGCACAACAAGACGCTGGCCGCGCAGCTCTATCACGAGTTCAAACAGTTCTTTCCGGGCAATGCGGTCGAATACTTTGTGAGCTACTACGACTACTACCAGCCCGAGGCCTATATTCCGGCGGGCGACTTATATATCGAGAAGGAAGCCACCATCAACGAGGAGCTGGACAAGCTACGGCTGTCGGCTACGCGCAGCCTGTTTGAGCGGCGCGACTCGATCATTGTGAGTTCGGTCAGTTGCATTTATGGACTGGGGTCGCCGGAGGCCTACTACGGCATGTTGCTGCTGCTGGAAAAAGGCCAGAAGATCAGCCGCAAAGACATTACACGGCGGCTGGTCGAAATCCTGTACGAGCGCAATGACACCGACTTCCGGCGCGGGACGTTCAGGGTGCGCGGCGACGTGATTGAGGTCTTCCCTACCTACGACGAAACGGCTTATCGCATTGAGCTTTTTGGCGACGAGATTGAAAGCCTTTCGCAAATAGACCCGCTGTTCGGGACGGTGAAGCAGAAGTATTCGCGGCTGCCGATTTATCCCAAGAGCCACTACGTGGTGCAGCCGGAACGCAAGGCCAGCGCCATCGACTCAATTGTGAAGGAGCTGAACGAGTGGGTGCCCCAGCTCGAAGCCGAAGGCCGCATGGTGGAGGCACAGCGCATTCACCAGCGCACGCGGTTCGACCTGGAGATGATCAAGTCGATGGGGTATTGCCATGGGATTGAGAACTATTCGCGGCACTTTAGCGGACGACTGCCGGGTGAGCCTCCACCGACGCTTTTAGACTACTTTCCGCGCGACTTTCTGCTGTTTATCGACGAGAGCCACGCGACGATTCCGCAGGTGCATGGCATGTGGTTCGGGGACCAGAGCCGGAAGCAGAACCTGGTGGATTATGGGTTCCGTTTGCCGTCGGCGCGCGACAACCGGCCGCTGAAGTTTGAGGAGTTTGAGAACCGTATTCATCAGACGATTTATGTGTCGGCGACGCCGGGGCCGTATGAGCTGACCAAGTCGGCGGGCGTGGTGGTGGAGCAGGTGATCAGGCCGACGGGGCTGGTTGATCCCGAGGTGGAGATCAGGCCGGTGAAGGGGCAGATCGACGATTTGCTGGCGGAGATTCGCGACCGGGCCAAGCGGAATGAGCGGGTGCTGGTGACGACGCTGACCAAGAGAATGTCAGAGGATCTGGCCGGCTACTACAC
>PMWR01000386.1 GCA_003166055.1 Acidobacteriaceae bacterium | reverse complement strand
TCCTCTCTCCCCGACCAAGAAAACAAAAGAGATATGAGCGATTTCGCACACGCGAAATCGCTTTTTTGTGGCCGCCTCCGAGGGCGGGGCAGATTCCGGCCTCGACAATCGCGGTCGATTGCCGCAATCTACCGCCGAATGTCGCCAAGCGCATAGCTAGCGCGAGGATCGTCGCGGCTTGTGCGGCAGGCTATTCTCTCGCCCGACCTCCGCTGTCGCTCCGGTCGGGCTCGCCATCCCTCTCCTCCATCCCCATCCTCTCCTGCAATGCGGACCAAAGGGTGGGAAACAAAGCAAATACAGGAAGCCACGTCGGGAAGTGATTGCGCCGGATCACGCACCTCCCGATCTTCGCTTTCGGCAGGCCAATCTACCAGGCCGCGAATAGCCTGTTTTATTTATCTCTTAGTAAATAAAAGATTTCCACATTTATTTATCTACTCGATTCGGCCCACGTTGAGTTATAGTGTCGGCAATCTCCACGGTGACTTGCAATGTTCGCCCTCTCGCCGAAAGCTCGCAGGCAGGCACGGGTTGCGGGGCTCGTATGTGCGGCCTACGGAACGGCAATGTTCNNCCGGTAACACCCGTCCCGAGGAAGCGCTCCCCAAAACAAGAGGGGGCGAAAACATCTCAGGCTTGGGGGACAGCGGCAGAGTCCCCCGCTTCGGCAGTCCCCGCATCTGAACAAACTCAGACCGCAGGGTCGAGTCCGGCCCCAGGCCCTCCCGGTGGTGGCCCCGCTATCGTTCCTACACAGGCCATTCCGGCGGTAATTGTTCCTGGCGGCGGAACGGCTCCGAACTCTCAGGGCTTTGTTCCTGCCAGCGCGCCTGACAGGGTCCAGGGATTCCGACCGGCCTATCGTGGACTGGTTCCTCTCGGCCAGCAGCCGTCGAATTACTCAAACTCGCGCGGCAACCGTCCGCCGCCCCCAATGCCGCGTGGCACACAACGAGCGGCAGGGGGGAATCATCCGCCCGCTCCTCCGCCGAGGCACAGGTGATGACGACAAAAGCGCGAATCTTTGTGGTCGTCTTCTTCGGCACAGCATTCGGCGGTCTCGGTTTTTTCCTTTCCCAATTCTGGGCCTTGCCGCTTGGCGCTGGGGCGGTGCTGCTTGCGTGGAGCTGGATTGCGCCGCAAAAGACGGGGCTGATGCTTGCTCGCGGAAACGACCAAGGAGGTTCCGGAATGATCTTGCCTGCCATTTGGGATGAAAAGGAAGTTAGCCTTGGTTTTACGCGCTACCAGAATAGCCCAAACATGCTGGGCAGCTATGTGAGCGGCATTGTCTCGCGCTTCGTTGTCGGGCAGGATATGCGGACAGTGCAAACCCGGACTGCGTTCCTGGAACAGTTCAACAAATTCGCTGAGGTCGCGCGGGAGAGTTACAAGTGGCAGCGATACATGAACGGTGGGCGGGCCAAGCTGGAAGAAGATGCGGAGGATGTAAAAGCCGAGAGCGTCTTCCGGCAGGCACAGGCGGATTTGGAGTTGGGCGCACTCGACACGGATATCAAACGGCACGAGAAGCTGTTGCAGATTGAGCGACTGAAGCGTGAGCTCGATGAGCTGAACAAACCGGAACCTCCGCCTCCGCCCCCTCCTCCTCCGCCGCTNNGATGCGGATTACCAGAACCAATCCGACGCTAAGCGACGAGCAGAAACAGCGGAAGCTGAATGCCCTTGAAGACACGCTCGCGCAAATCCACGAGGAGCAGGCGCGGCTGCTATGAAGACTGTCGTGCTCGGTCACGACGCACTGAATCGTGCGGTCGAACTCTCAGCGGCTGATCGCGAAACACACATGCACGTCATCGGCTCCTCCGGCTCGGGAAAGAGCAAATTCCTTGAGCAGATGATGCGCGGGGATTTGGATAACCGGCAGGGCTTTTGCCTGATCGATCCGCACGGAAGCCTGTACGAGGATGTGCTCAACTACTGTTCGCATAAAGTTCTGAACCGCGAAATTGTTCTCTTGAATCTGTCCGAGCCGGCCCAAGTCATCGGCTTCAACCCGTTCAAGAAGGCGCCCGAGGGAGATATTTCCGTCCAGGTGGACGGAATGATTCGAGCGATTACGCGGGCCTGGGGAATGCCCAATACCGACCAGACCCCCACCTTGGAGCGCACTCTTCGCCTGATTTTCATTACGCTTGTAGAACTTGGTCTGCCCTTTCACGCGGCCCACCACATGCTCAATTTCGGGTCTGGTGAAATCCGCGCACAGTTCATAGAAAAGCTATCCTCGCCGCTTATCCGGCAGGAATGGGAAGAACTGCTCGCGCTTCGTTCCAAGGACTGGCGCGCTGAGATGCTCTCGGCTAAGAACCGACTGCTCCGCCTTCTTACCTCGGAAACGCTGGCGCGGTTCTTCAATACAGAGAACGGCGGCATCGATTTGTGCGAGATCATCGACAAGGGCAAAGTGCTGCTTGTCAATCTTGCGCCGAGTGCGAGCCTTTCTGATGAGAACGGCCGCGTCTTCGGCGCACTCCTTCTCAATGAGTTCTTTCAGGCCGCACGGAGACGCAGAGCCGAGCCCGGCAAAACGCTGGCCCCCTACTACCTCTTTCTCGATGAGTTCCAAACCTTCGTCACTCTGGATGTTTCGAACATGCTCGATCAGGTCCGCAAATACAAAGTGTTTGCGGTCCTGGCGCACCAGCGCTTTGGGCAACTGGATGAGGACCTCACTGATGCCGTGCTGACGAACTGCCGGATCAAGGCAGTCTTCGGCGGCCTGCCGGTTGAAATGGCCCGAATGATGGCGCAGGAACTTTTCATCGGCGAACTCGACCCGATGCGCATCAAAGTGGCCATCTACCAAACCAAATTCTGGCCCGAGTACGGAAGAGACCGAGTTTATACAAAGTCCGGAAGCCGAGGCCGCTCTTTGGGCCGAGGGGAAAACACCACGTCAGGCGAGTCGGCGGCTTCCGTTCAGGGCCAGTTCTTCGAGGCACAGCAGTGGTACTCGGGCGATCTGGTCGGCACGAGTATGTCATCTACGGCGGGTATGAGTTCGGCCTCGGGAAGCCACTGGAATGAGACCGACTTTGAAGGCACTGCCGAGGGTGAGGCTGACGTGCCGATTCTCATTCCCGTCCCCTTCCAGGAACTTTCGAGTGTGCAATATTTTACGCTCGAAGAGCAACTGACAGAGCTCACCGCCGCGCTCAAAGGCCAGTTCGGGCGGCACTGCTTCATCAAGATCCATCACCAGAAAACGCAGCCGCTGCGTGTGCCATTCATAAGATCGCATTACACGCCGGAGAAAGTCATCGCCGATTACCAGACGAAGAAACTCACGGCGGAAGGGGCACAAGCGGCGGCGGTCGTGGATGAATGCATCGCGCGGCAAGACGAGGAACTCCGCAGGACTGTGACGGCCACGGCAAACGAACCGAAGGCCAAGTCGAAAGAGCCGCCTCCGTCCTGGGCCGATCTGCTTGGGCGGGAATAATTATGCAGCAGAGACTCCCGAAAACAAGGCGCGCGCCGGAAGCGGTTGCCTCGAAGAGAATTACCGAGCGCAGCATCCAGGTAATTGAAACAATCGCCCGGTATCGTTTTATTTTGGCTCGTGACATCGTGCTCCTTGTGGGTGGCAATGAAGACGTGACCCATCGGCACTTGCAGCAGCTTTACCACCGCGATCTCGTAAATAGATTTACACTCCCCGCTCCCCGGACCGGCGAGTTCATCTATTTTCTCGACAACGCGGCTGGCTTGAGAAAGCTTGGGGATGCTTCCAGTCTCCAAGGTGATTTACTTGACTGGGACGGCATCCGGACAAACCGTGAAAAGTACGGTGAGAGTGCTTCACGCAGCGTAGGCCGCTTTCTATTTATCGAGCACGAGCTGATGATTAGCGCATTCCATGCTGACCTAGAGACCTCTGCCTGCGCTAATGGCGGCGTGGAGGTAAAGCGATGGGTGCAAGGTGCGCCGCTCTGGAACACCCTCCAAGTTGCGCCGAAGCGCAATCTCCCCCACCGCCCGGATGCGCTTTTCACGCTGTACTTCCCAAATGCACCGGATGGCCAGCAATATGCCAACTTCTTATTTGAGGCGGACAGGGAAACTTCCAGCCTGGGGCGCATGCGAGAAAAGCTCGAAGCGCACGTCCAGTTCTTCATGCAAGGCAAGCAGATCGAAGCCTACGGTTTCAGGAAAGTGCGGGCCGTCCTTGTTGAAACACTCTCCGAGGAACATGCGCGGCAGTTGCGCGAATTAGCCAGAGATTTGGCAACCGAGCTTCCGCTTGCGGGGATGTTGTTTTGGTTTTCCTTCATTCCGTCAGTCGGCGGCACGCCGTTCATTCACATTCGGCGTTGGTCGTGCGCGGCAGATGATAGATTGCGGAGTCTTGTGGATTAGGCGAACTGATCGCACGGCACCGGATTCCAGTCGCCATGCCGACATGAACGAAGCCGCTGCGGCGGC
>PMWR01000382.1 GCA_003166055.1 Acidobacteriaceae bacterium | reverse complement strand
GCTGTGCTGCGGCGAAGGCGAACCCCCACCTCGGATGCTTCGCCGGGGTCGAGGGTAAAGCGCAACCGGTAGACGTTGCCGACGGCTTTTTGAGCACCCAGTTGAGCGTTGGCCTGGGCGATGGGCTGAAAGCGCGGACCGCCGAACATGGCCCCATAGCGCTTATCGGCCGGGAGCGGCAGGATGGGCTTCTGCACCAGCATAAGCGGCTCCTGAGACGGTGTCGGGGCAGGGTGCGCGGGAGGCTCGCGCAGGAAGATGCGACGGGCAATCGTCATCTCTCCGCGGCCAGGGAGCGAAGGCAATTTGGAGGCATACTGCCAATCGTCCATCCAGCCAATCCAGACGCGTTCCTGGTTTGCGTCACCGCTGGCCGGAATGTTGGAGAACGATGTCGATGCGTAGAAATCTTTACCCCAATCGGCCCAGTGAGGTCCGGAGCCGGGATGNNCCCTTGGCGGGACCGCCGGGGTTGATATTGACGCTCAGCAGCCAGCGGCTTGCGAAACGCTTGGTTGCGAAGTCGTAGACGCGCTTGCCCGCGTCGTCCATGATGGGGAGTTCAATTAGATCCGGGCACTCCCATTCACCCGAAGTGGCGCCGGCGGGACCAAATTCGCCGGCCAATTCCCACTGGCGCAGGTTTTTTGAACGGTAGATGCGGAGCTTGTGCTGATCGGCGAGCGACACAACCATAACCCAGCTTTGCGANNGTCCAGGTGGCCCCCGCGTCGCGGCTGACGGCGATGTTCTGGTCCTGCTTGTCTGGCGAAGCTCCCGTGTAAATGGCGACAAGGCAACCGGGTGTTTTCTGGCCCGTATCGGCGCAGAGGCCGCTGGTGTTGTCTCGATCTTCAACCGTTGACCCGCTGAAGATGGCCACGCCGTTCTCCTCGGGGATGGCAACCGGGAGTTGCCTCCAGTGAGCCAGGTCGGACGAAACCGCATGGCCCCAGCTCATGTGTCCCCACTGATCGCCGAACGGGTTGAACTGAAAGAAGAGATGGTACTGGCCGTTGAGCAGGATGGGGCCATTGGGATCGTTGATCCAATTGGGCGGAGCATAAAAGTGAATCTGCGGCTGCCAGGGGGTGGCTGGACCCGACGCCTGAAGACCACCCGCCGGCGGCTGGCAGAAGACCTGTGCGACAAAGACGATTGCAGAGATAAGGAACAGACCGAACGAGACTTGCGCACGCTTCGATCGGAGGCTCTCCGTGGACATTTGTGAATTCTCCTCGGTTACGACAAGGTTACAAGGTCAATGGGCGCACGGACCAGCACCCTGAATGCGAAGGAAGATGCGGACAGGGTTTATCATCGAAAACGGTGTGTTGTGCGGTCGGCGGTGCACAGCGAAAACACTTCATTTTTAAGCGCCAGAATTCAGCACTTCATCGATTCGGGGACTTTGGACCAGAGACGGGACGACATGCGAGCAAAGACTGCGGTAGTGTTGGGCGCTCAGTGGGGCGACGAGGGCAAGGGCAAAATCGTGGACGTGCTGAGCGAGCGATTCAGCGCCGTGGCACGCTATGCGGGCGGCCATAACGCCGGACACACGGTGATCATCGGCGGCCAGAAGTTTATCCTGCAGCTCATTCCCTGCGGCGTGCTGCGGCCGACATGCAAAGGCATTATCGGCAATGGGGTGGTGCTCGACCCAATTGCTTTCCTCAAGGAGGTCGCCAAGCTGCGGGGGCTGGGCGTGGCTGTGGATGCGCAGCTTTTTGTGTCGAACCGCGCGCAGGTCATTCTGCCCTATCACCGGATGATTGAGCTGGCGGCGGAGAGCGCTCCGGGCCGGAAGAAGATCGGCACCACCAGCCGGGGCATCGGTCCGGCATACGAAGACAAGATGGCGCGCAGCGGCCTGCGGGTGGTGGATCTGCTGCGGCCTGAGTTGCTGAAAACGCACATTGAGGCGGCATGCGCGGAGAAGAATGCGATTGTGAAGGCTCTGTTCGGAACCGGAACCGCGCCTCTCGACCCGGCCAGGATGTTTGACGAATATGCGGCGGCGGCCGAGGAGGTGAGGCCGTTTGTCACGGATACCGGACGGGTGCTGAACAAGATTCTGGCCGCGGGTGGCAGCGTGATGTTCGAGGGCGCGCAGGGGACGATGCTGGACATCGACCACGGCACGTATCCCTTTGTGACGTCGTCGTCGGCAACAGCGGGCGGCGCGGCCACCGGGACCGGCGTTGGTCCGACGGCAATCGGGACGGTGATCTCTGTAACCAAGGCCTATGTGACGCGGGTGGGCGAAGGGCCGTTTCCGACGGAGATCAAAGGTGCTGCGGGCGAAGAGCTGCGGGCGCGGGGCAACGAGTACGGCGCGGTAACGGGCCGGCCGCGGCGGTGCGGTTGGCTGGACATCCCCCTGCTGCGCTACTCCAACCAGGTCAACGGCGCGGAGTGGTTGGTGGTGACCAAGCTGGATGTGCTGGACACCCTGGCCGAGATTCCGATCTGCGTGGGCTACGAGATCGACGGCAAGGTGACGGACGAAATTCCTGCCGATGTGGAGGGGCTGGAGCAGGTCAAGCCGCGGTATACGACTCTGAAAGGATGGCAGGAGCCAACCGAGGGAATTACCGAATTTGAGAAGCTGCCGCGGGCGGCGAAAGAGTATTTGCGCTTTCAGGAACGGGAGAGCGGGGCGCGTATCGGAATGGTGTCAACCGGTCCGGATCGGGACCAGACGATGGTGCTCGATGATTTTGCGGCGGCGCTGGACACGATCCACGCGTAGACTTGGGAAACACGAAGAAAACTCCCGGGAGCAGATTGCGGCTAGCTGGGCAAGAGAGAAATGAGATCTATGGTTAGTTTCTTAGTCCGTATGACGTTCGCTCCTGAAGATCGCGCCGATGTGGCGGAGACCCTGCGCGAGCTGGCGAAAGCATCGCGCCAGGAGCCGGGGTGCGTGACCTATATACCGCACCTGGTGGAGGGCGAACCGGACACGGTGCTGATCTATGAGCAATACCTGGACGCGAGCGCGTTGGAAGCGCACGGGCAGTCGGAGCACTTCAAGAAACACGCCGTGGGGGGTCTCTACCAAAAGATGCGCGAGCGGAACCGGGAAGACCTGGTTGCTCTCGTTTGAGACGGGAATAACGTCAAAGCGGCGGTAGCCCATTGGGGTGATAGCGGGTGATCAAGCGGGACGGCGGGAGCACTGATGCGATACCTCAACAAGCCGATTGACCCGGAGGCGCATTCAACGCTACCATCCGATACGCCTATGCCGGGTGCCGAAAACAACTTTTCACTCCCCTGCCGCCGCAAAGCGGTCGAACTTGCGCTTGCCGCGGCCGTATTTGTGGCCGTCTGCGGGTCGCCGCAAATGGCCAGGGCATCGGGCCAAACCAGGCCGCCAGGCCACGCCCAGGCCAAACCGTCCGGCCCGCCCGGGGAAAAGAAGCACGAGGCGCGGCACGAGATCGATCAGCTTGAAGAGAGATGGCGCACGGCGATTTTGAAAGGCGACACGGCGGCCATGGACTCGCTGCTCGCCGACGATTACATGGCTACTACCGCTTCAGGAATGCTCCAGACCAAAGCCCAGTCCCTCGACAACCTGCGCAGCGGACGCACGCATTTCACTTCGCTGGAAATATCGGACCGGAAGGTGCGCTTCTACGGAACCACCGCGCTGGTTACCTCGCTTGCCGAGGTACAGGGTACGTCTGCCGAGGGACCGATTCAGGGCAGCTTTCGCTATACCCGTGTCTATGTGAAGGATGCGAAAGGTGCATGGAAGATTGTGAGCTTTGAGGCCAGCTCGGTGCGTGAGCCGGCAGAGCACAAGTAGGCTTCAGCGCACAATCCGGTCTTCTACAATGAAACCATGCCTGAGCTGCCTGAGGTGGAGACGATTGCCCGCGGTGTCAACGAGCGGGTGCGCGGGGACCGCATCGTGCAGGCGTGGTTCGGGTCGCACCGGGAACCCTTTAAGACATCGCAGGCGCACCAGGCCAAGGGGCTTCAGGGACGCGCCATCCTGGGTGTCAAACGCGTTGGAAAACATATTGTCTGCACCCTCGGTTCTGTAGACGGCAGCTTTGAAGAGAGGAGCGTCGCAAAAGCCGAGGCCCAGTGGATTGTGCACCTGGGCATGACCGGGCGGCTGCTGGTAACCACGTCGGATGGTCCTGTCGCTCCGCACACGCATGCGCGGCTGGGGTTGGCCAGCGGACGGGAGTTGCGCTTCGTCGACCCGCGGCGGTTTGGCCGGCTGGAGTTTCGCGACCTGGGCCGCGGTGCCGGATTCGCCGGCCCTGGGGCCGAGCCTCTGACGATTACGGCGGACGAATTTGCCGCCTTGTTCCGTGGCCGGCGCCTGGCCATCAAGGCTGCCCTGCTGAACCAGTCGCTGCTAGCCGGGGTGGGCAACATCTACGCAGACGAAAGCCTGTTTCGCGCCGGTATTCGTCCGCGACGCATGGCCGGCCGCCTGACCAGGACGGAATTGGAACGGCTGAGGCTGGCGCTCAAAGAGGTACTGGAGCACGCGATCCGGCTAGGCGGGTCGTCGGTGTCAGACTATGTGGACGCGGACGGGGTGCGCGGATTCTTTCAGCTCGAGCACTGCGTCTACCTGCGAACTGGATTGGCTTGCCGGCAGTGCGAGACGCCAATCCGGCGCATTGTTCTGGCCGGGAGAGGCACGCATTATTGCCCTGAATGTCAGCGGTAAAGCGGATTTCTATGGTTTTTTGCATTCTTTTCTCCTCCCAGATACCAGAATCGAGACAATTCCCATGTTGGCGAGTTGGTACATTATTGAAAGCAAACAGTATCGGGAACGGCACACCGATTGCATATCTAGATAGCGCCAGTGATATGCAGGCTGCTGGGTAGAATTCCGGCCAGCCCAAAGAACAGCAGAGCCCGGCACAAGTAACCGCCAACGAAGCGGCCCTCAAAAGGGAAAGCCGGCTGGGAAATCTGCAATAGGTACGGTGGAAAGAGCCATCGTCCGATTCATATTTGGGAGGCCAGTGACCAGTGCAGGACAGCGAGACGCCATCCCGGTTGGGGTGGCGTTTTTGCGTTGGGTCGCATCGCCAGGGCCGTCGTCCGAAGATTTCGCAGGCAAGGTGCCAAAGAGTGCACTTGCCAGCGGGGATGCTTCGCTGTAGTATCAGATTTGCCTATCAAGCGGCTGACGCAGGCCACCCGAAAGGGGCAGAGCAAGCTCGCCGCCGAGCAAGGAAACTTAGCCGGCCCGATCCATCCTTACCAGGCTGCACGCGGCGAAAGCTCCCATAGGAAGGGCATCACCCCGAGAGGAAAGCGCAGGCCGCACCCCGTTTCAATCCCGAAGATGAGTCCGGCAGCGGGCTTCAAACAAAGGACAAGATGGGCGGATGGAGCAAAAGCAAGGCTCCTCGACTGAGAACGGCAAGACGCCAAACCATCTGGGATTCATGGCAGGTTGATTGCGGAGTTCCGCTCCGCGGCAGCCTGTGGGATGTTCTCAATCAACTTGTGAACCGCAGGCCGTTGCGTTCCCCGTCCAAACCTGGACAAACGGCAGGCAAATGAGGACGCTCAGAGCCACTCTCGGCGCTGGGTTGGCAACGGCGAAAGCCAAGAGTGGAACGCACAGGAAGCGCAATGCACCAGATTGCAAAGTGCCAGGAAGTAAACGCATGACGACAGAATCGACGCAACCCCAGCCTGATCTGGGGTCAGCCCCGGCCAACGGCCAGGGCCAGTCGCAGGGGCATCGGCGCCGCCGGCGCCGGCGGAAGAACAAAGCCAACCCAGCCGGAGCGCCCCAGGCACAGCCGGCGCAACCTCAGGCGCAGGCCCCGGCACAACCGGCGCCCCCCAAGGCGCCGCAGGCACATGCCAACCACCAGGGCCAATCCCGCAAGAAAAAAAAGTTCTTCCAGAAGGGTTCGCCCGCGCCGCTACAACCGGGGAACAGCGTGGCGCAGCCAGGGCAAGGCGGCGGTGGCCAGGGCAAGCGCAAGAGCAAGCAGAAGGGGCCCAGGGAATTTGTGGGTCCGATGGACCACAGCTACCGCGTGGTCAACGGCAACGTCTCCGACGGCCCTCCTTCGACCATTCAGATCACCAGCAACGGCCATAACAGCCATTACCAGGACACCTACGTTGCGCCTCCGGCCGCACCCATTCGCGAGGATGCAACTACCCGCATCTTCTGCTTCATTGAGGACCTGTTCTTTCAGGCCAAAATCAATGAAACTTCGCGGAAGCTGGGCGTGAAAGTGGAGTTTTTGAAGGGCGACAAGGACGCCGTCGCACGGCTCACCGATCTGCCTGAAGCGGAGCGGCCCACGCTGCTGGTCTTCGACCTGAATAACGTCAACGCCAAGCCCATGACGCTGATTCCCAAATTCAAAGCCAAGCTGAAGAAGGCGACCTCGATCGTCGGCTTCCTCAATCATCTGCAGGGCGACCTCAAGCTGAAAGCCATCGAAGCCGGATGCGACACGGTGATGCCGCGGTCGGCGTTCTCGCAGAGCTTGCCAAACCTGCTGCGCCGCTATGGCCTGGAAGAGGAAGAAGACTCGTACCCGCAGCCGGTGTAGCCGAAAGACAGGGATCAGAGATCAGGGGTCAGGGATCAGTTTTCTGAATACCCGAACTGAAAAAGACGAGGGCGCTCCGCATGGGGCGCCTTTTTCAATTGCTGCTTGAAAATCAATGAGGAGAGCCTGCTTCTCCCGCCTATCCCGGAGGCCAGGTCATTGGTCGGCCGCCGAGCAGGTGGACGTGGAGATGATCGACGGTCTGGCCGCCGTCGGGGCCGGTGTTGACCACCAGGCGATAGCCCTCAGGCAGGCCTTTGGCGCGCGCAATCTCCGCCCCGGCCCAGAACAGATGACCGAGCAGCGCCTTGTCGCTCCCCTTGGCGTCGGCCACCGAGTCAAGATGCCTGCGCGGCACAATCAGCACGTGGACCGGCGCCTGCGGATGAATATCGGCAAAGGCGTAGCACTGGTCATCCTGGTAGACGGCAGTGGAAGGAATGCTTCCTTCGATGATCTTGCAAAACAGGCAGCTCATGGCGAAACCAGTGTACAGGACGCCCAGGTTCCGCTCTGAGCGCCCATCAGCCGCGAGCAATCAAACGGTCGCGCAAGTCGTCCGTCGCTGCCATATCGATGCACGTCCAGGCCATCGCCATCGCGCCGTCCACCAGCGCCTTATCCGCGTCCGGAGTGATGCAGTGCGCGGTGAATTCCGGCTGGTGGTTGACCGCGGGCAGGGAATTGATGCCGATCATGGGATGAATGGATGGCATCGCCCGGGACACATTGCCCATGTCGGTGGATCCGGTAGGCCGCGTTTCCCACTCGCCCAGATTCGGGAACGGCCGTCCCAGCGCTTCGGAATTCTTGCGATAGAGCGCCGCCATATCGTTGTCGTGATGCATCTCGGCGTAAGGCTTGTCACCTCCCGTAATCGCAATCTTCGCGCCCGTCGCAAGACCGCCTGCTTCAAAGCAGCGGTAGACCCTTGGCCGCAATTCGGCAAGTTGATCCAGNNTCCGCCGCATTTACCCCCAGCTCTGGAAACGCCGATGCATGCGATTCCTTGCCGGTGCAGTGAACGTCGAACATTGAAGCTGCGATGATTCTTGCGCGGAGCATATCAAAGGGCGCAGGGTGCACCATCATGGCCGCATGGATGCCTTCAAAGGCGCCCCGCTCAAGCAGCAGAATCTTTCCGCTGGCATTGCCGACCTCTTCGGCAGGCGTCCCGATCACGCTGATGGTCAGGCCGAGTTCGTCCGCCACTTTGGCCGCGGCAACCGCTGCTCCAACGGCCGATGCGGCAATAATGTTATGGCCGCACGCATGGCCGATGCCGGGAAGACAATCGTACTCGGCGCAAATTGCGATGTGCAAAGGACCAGAGCCGGCGCGGGCACGAAACGCCGTGGGTAGATCGCAAATGCCGTGCTCCACGGCAAAACCTGATCCGTCCAGAGACTCACACAGCCAGGCCGAGGCTTTCACTTCCTCAAAACCCAGCTCCGGGTGGGCGTGAATGCGATGGCTGAGTTCGATGAACTCTTCGCGTGCCGAGTCGAAGCGTTCTTGTGCTGCGGACTTTACATCCATCATTGGCTCCCTCTCTTTAGCTGGTGTGATCGAGCAGGATCTTCCAGCCTTGCGGCCCTTTGCGCCAGACCAGGGAAAACATGCCGTCGTCCTTGGTTGCCGCTCCTTTTGCGGTACGTTCGAGATGGAAGTTGCCCGTAACAACCGCGAACTCGACTTTGCCGCATGAGCTCGGCAACAGGCGAACTTCGAGATTTTTGTAGGTGAGCACACCCATCTGCTCGGCAGTGGAGTACGACGCTTTGTAGCGCTCAAGGATTGGCGCGAAACCTTTGGCGAGATGCGAGCCGATGAACGTAGTGTCGGGTGAGTTCTCGTAGACCTGCATGAATGTGGGGATGTCGGCGCGGTTCCAAGCAGCCACCTGCGCGTTCATGGCGGCTTCAATCGCTTTGCGGTCGGGGTCGTTGGGCGGGGCCGGCGCTTGGGCGGCGACGGGGAGAGCAAAACAAACGGCAATCAAAGCGAGCAAGAGCCTGCGCATGGGGAATCCTCCGCGTTCAGCTTACAATGGCGCTATGCCCGCGGCTACTGAATCCGGCGCTTTTCGCATTGTGCATACCGTTTGTTCGCACGATTGCCCGGACTCCTGCGGGGTGCTGGTCACCGTAAACGAACAGGGGCGCGCAGTGAAAGTTGCGGGCGACCCGGCAAACCCCGTGACGCAGGGTTTTCTCTGCGGAAAGGTGGCCAAGTATCTCGACCGCGTGTACGCACCGGAGCGGATTCTCTACCCGCTGAAGCGCAAGCCGGGCGTTGCCAAAGGCCCGCTCAAAAGAGGCAGCGAGCATGAGGCCTTCGAGCGCGTGAGCTGGGATGAGGCGCTGGACGCGATTGCCGCGCGCCTTGGAAACATTTCCGCCGAGTTCGGGCCCGAGTCGATTTTGCCTTACAGCTATGCCGGCACCATCGGCGTGCTGGGCTACGGGTCGATGGACCGCCGCTTCTTTCACCGCATGGGCGCATGCCAACTGGATCGAACCATTTGCAGTGAGGCTGGCGGCGTGGCGTGGAACCTGGTGTATGGCAAGAAGCTTGGCACACCGACTGAGGACTTCAAGCTGGCCAAGCTGGTGCTTGCGTGGGGTGCGAATATCCACGGAAACAATGTCCACCTGTGGCCGTTCATTGAACAGGCGCGACGCAACGGCGCACGTCTGATTGTGATTGACCCATACAGGACGCGAACCGCTGCACTGGCCGACTGGCACATCGCGATCCGGCCCGGCACGGACGGCGCGTTGGCGTTGGGCATGATGCACGTGATCCTGAACGAGGGACTGGAGGACCGCGCGTATATCGACACAATGACGCATGGCTTTACGCAGCTGGCCGAGCGTGCGCGTGAGTATACGCCGGAGCGTGTGGCCGCGTGGACGGGAATGACCGCAGTCGAGGTTGAGCAGTTGGCGCGCGAGTACGCGACCACTCGGCCTGCGGCGCTGCGCATGAACTACGGCGTGCAGCGCAGCGAAAACGGCGGCGCCGCAGTGCGCGCGATTGCCATGCTACCGGCGCTGACGGGTGCGTGGAAGCATCGCGGCGGCGGGGGCCAGCTTTCCACTTCGGGCGCGTTCAAGTGGGACAAGGAAGCATTGGAGCGGCCGGACCTGGCGCTGGCTTCGCCGCTGAAGCGGCTGGCGCGCGTGGTCAACATGTCTGCGCTGGGAGAAGCGCTGGAAGAACAGGGACTAGGGACTAAGGGACTAGGGACTAGCAAAAACCCGACGGTGAAGGCGCTGTTTGTCTATAACTCAAATCCCGCCGCGGTGGCGCCGAACCATAACTCTGTCCGCCGCGGGATGGAGCGCGCCGACCTGTTTACCGTAGTCCATGACCTCTTCTTTACGGACACAACGGACTACGCCGACTACGTTCTCCCGGCCACGACGTTTCTGGAACACACCGATGTGCAGGGCGCGTATGGCCACTACTACGTGCAGCTTTCGCAGCAGGCCATCGAGCCGCCGGGCGAGGCGCGTAACAATGTCTGGCTGTTTGGCCAACTCGCGCAGCGCATGGGATTCAAAGAAGAATGCTTTCGCGATTCGGAGATGGGTTTGATTCGACAGGCGCTGGCGATCGGGGCCGATGGACATTCGGCGCGCCCGGAGATGGAGCACGTCACGCTCGACGATCTGAAATCGCTGGGGCATATCCCCCTTGCCTTCCATCGCGATCCGGACGGGCAGCCTTTTCAGCCGTATCTCGAGGGGCCGCTGCCGACGCCATCCGGCAAAATCGAGTTTTATTCGGAGGTTCTTGCCGCGCAGGGTCTCGATCCCTTGCCGGGCTTTGTTGCGCCGACCGAATCGCGGTGGGGTGAAGCGGCGAAGCGCTTTCCGCTTGAGTTTTTGAGCCGCAAAGCGGATAACTATATGAACTCGACCTTTGCCAACCTTGACGGACACCGCAAGATGGAAGCGCGCAAGAGCCAGCGCCTTGAAATGCATCCCAAAGACGCGGAGGCACGGGGAATTGCCGATGGCGATCCGGTGCGCATCTGGAACGACCGCGGCGCGCTCATATTGAAGGCGATGATGAACAGCAGCCTGCCGGCCGGTGTGGTTACGGGGCAGTTGGACTGGGCAAAGTTCTCCGGCAGCGGCGGCAACGTGAACGCCCTCACCAGCGAAAGACTCACCGATATCGGCGGAGGCGCAACGTTTTATTCGACGCTGGTGGAAGTTGGGAAAAGCAGGGAATAGGGATTAGGCATTAGGGAATCGAAAACACTCTGCCATCAGTTCGCGATAGGCTGACAATCCATGAAAGATTCGAATGCATTCACGCTGCGGCTGGCGACGGAAGACGATATTCCGGCGCTGCATGCGCTGATTGAAGCTTCAGTGCGCGGGTTGCAGGCCGGCGACTACACGCAGGCGCAGATTGAAGGCGCGTTGGGAACCGTCCTCGGCCTCGACACGCAGTTGATTTGCGACAAGACCTACTTTGTTGTCGAGATCGAGGACCACGAAAAACATGGCTCAGGGGATGAAGCCCCGGAATCTTCTGCTGGATCGAATGTCAGAGCTCAAGCCCTGACCTCCCGATTGGTGGGGTGCGGAGGATGGTCGAATCGCAAAACTCTGTTTGGCGCGGACCAT
This sequence comes from Acidobacteriaceae bacterium, assembly GCA_003166055.1. Next base: position 3,609 of record PMWR01000382.1, on the reverse strand, counting down.
CGGCCCGGGCGCGAACCCGAATTGCTTAACCCAGCAACGGACGCGGCCAAAGTCCGCGCAATCTTTGTCCATCCCGACTACGCACGGCGTGGGTTGGGATCGCTGATTTTGGCGACTGTGGAAGAGGCNNGGTTCGAGATGGGTTCGACGCTGACGGGCGTGCCGCTCTACCGGCTCAAGGGCTATGTCGAGGTCGAACGCATCGGTGTGCCATTGCACAACGGCGAAGTGGTTTCGGTTGTGAAGATGGTGAAGCCGCCTGCGATGGGGCAGACGCCGCTTCGCGGCAAGGACACTCAGGTAGCTTAGGGAGTGCATTGTGATCTGGCTTGGGGAGAAATCAGGTTATTTGAGCGATTGGGTCACCCAGCAATGGGTCCGCTCGACTGGCCGCAGGATTCAACTTGCGGACCATCGCTGGCTGGATGGCCCGACGGGAAATACCCGCATCATTGGGAAGGGTTTCTTTCAAGAGTATGCGAAAAGAGATGATCTCGAGATCGTCGAAGGTCGATCTTGCGGATTAGTTGAAGACTTCAATTCACTGGCCGGTGCCTTGTTCGATCCCGGGCGGGTTGCGGCGATGGTCCGCGATTTCTATGAGCGGACGTCTGCCTATGACCTGGATAACTGGTCGGAGTGGCACGGGTTCTTCAAGCCATTCGGCGTGGCCCTTGCGGTGATTTTCAGCCGTCGTCTGCAACAGTTGAATATTCCGCTATCTCCATTGGACAGCAGCAAGGGGATGAGCAGCCGTGTTGTCCAGATGCGGGATCGGCAAACGGGCCGATTGGTCCAAACGGCGTGGGTGCGCGAACTGCACGCAACGAACCATGTCATTTATGCAGGCAGTTATTCCGTGTGCAACGTACCCGGCTACCCAAGCCCATGTGTAAAGGTGGTGTTTCCCTTGCCGAACGGAAATGCAATTGTCCTGATGAAACCCGAGTCTTACGCGGACGGGTCGTTCTCGTTGACCTCCGCTGGAAATGGATTTGGCGATCCAGGATTCTATTTCACCGTTCATGGTCAGGACGGCACGCTCTGGGCTCGCTATGTCAAAGCGATGCAGGAGAAAATCACGGTCTACTCCGCAGAGCAGGATGCGGCCCGGGCGGATCACATTCTTTGCTTGTGGGGAATGCGGTTTCTTCGTTTACATTACAGGATGCGCCGGGCAGCGGAGCCGGTCCCGGCGCGCTGAAGGATTGCATAAACTACTCCATATTGCCAAACGGATCTTCGAGCGACGGACTTTGCGGAGTTAGTAACTCGGATCCGGATTCAGTGATGAGCAGATCGTCTTCAAGCCGGATGCCGAATTCGCCTTTGATGTAGATGCCGGGCTCGTCGCTGAGCAGCATCTGTGCCTTGAGGTGCGGATTGGCTTCGTAGCCGTACATGTTGTTTTTCACGAAGTACGGCCATTCGTGCATGTCCATGCCGATGCCGTGGCCGAGCCGGTGCGAGAAGTATGTGTATCCGGGCCCGTAGCCGGCATCGACAATCACTTTGCGCGCGGCCGCATCGACGGCGGCAGTGGGCACGCCGGGACGCGCTGTCTGGATAGCCGCGGATTGCGCGCGATGAACGATATCGAAGACCTTCTTCATCTTGTCAGTCGCCGTGCCGAGGACGAATGTGCGCGTGATGTCGGAGGTGTAGCCTTCAACCGAGCAGCCATCGTCGAGCATGAGGATCGAACCTTCGCGCAGAGTCTGCGGCTGGGCCGAGCCGTGTGGCAGCGCGGTGAACTTATCGACGTTGAGGCTGGCTTCACCCTGAAAGCCCACGCGGCGATAGGCTGCGGCGACAAGCTCATGCACATTTGTGGTGGTCATGCCCGCAGTGAGCGACTGGGCGACGGCGCGATAGACAAGCAGCGTGGCCCTGCAGGCAAGACGCAGGCATTCAATCTCATGAGGGTCTTTGATCATACGGCAGCCTGCGGTAACCGGCGAGGCCGACACGATGGTCAGATGAGGATTTGCGGTGCGAATGCTGTCCGCGAAAACGAACTTCATGTTCTCGTCGAGGCCGACCACGCCGGAACTAAGTCCGCGATTGGCGAGACCTTTGCCGAGCGCGACGAAGGGACTCTCATCTTCCTGCCAGGTGACGACGTCCGCGTCTTTGCCGAAAGGGCCGGCTTCAAGCAGTTCGCGTGCTCGGCCTTCCTCGAAGTGAGGGCAGACCAGGAACGGCTTGGTCCTGGCAGGCATGACCAGGGCCCACAGACGCTCGCCACCGTCGAGGCGCAGGTCGGCGAAGTAGACCGACGAAGTGGTCGAATTGGCCAGCACGATTGCGTCGATCTTGTTGGCCGCCATGAGGGCCTTGGCGCGATCAATGCGGGCCAGGCGCTCGGCGTTGGTGAAGGGCCGCGGCAGGCCGGAAAGAACGGGCAACGCGGCAATCGGCGCAGGCGCCGCCGATGCCAGCTGCGCCTCTGCGGTCTTCGTGCTGCCGATGGCAGCGGCTGCGGCAACCGCCGCCGATGCGCCGAGAAAGCCTCGGCGGGAAATTGCTCTCTTTGAAGACATGATCCTCCCCTGGGGAACGATTGTGTCTCTTAGAGTATCGCGGCACCGGTGGGGAGGGCAGATGCTCGCGGGGAATCAAGTGTCAGGGATGTGCCGGTCCGTACCCCACCGTGTTGCGGCCTACCCCCCACCCCTCTTTTATAAGATTCTTGTTTTCATGGTGTTGCGGGACCCTCGCTGCAAACATGACATAACAAAGGAGTTATTATCATGCATAAGAAAACAAAGGGGTTAATAGGGCAACCCTGCTCATTTAGGACAATTCGTGCCGCATATTGGGATTTGCTGGCGGCAAATGGTTTGTTTCGCGGCTGGATTTTCGCGGTCGATCCAGTGTGAGACGGTTGCTGTTGAGTCCCTGATTTCGACACTGATTTCATTGTGCGCCAATCGGAGCAAATTATCGGCAAAAGGTCGGCAAGTTTTTTGCGCCGGCGCGGCGGGCGCTCGCGGGAGGTTCGCATGGGGTTTCGTGGTCTCCCACCCATTCGCCGGAGAGATGGCGAATGGATCGGGCACAAAGCTTGATGCCCGATGCTGGGCGTTTGCAGGAAATTGGTTTGAATCAAATCACTGGGACGTCAGTGCGGTATCGTTCGAGTTCAATGTAGTCGAGGGCGGCTGGGTCGGCGCCATCGGGGATGCCTTCGATCCGGATGATGTCACCCGGGTTCAAATCGATGTTAAAGACAGTGTGGCGCGTGGAGTTATCGCCGTTGGGGCGCTTCGACGGGAGAGTTGCGTCAGCGAGCCAATTGGCGACCGGCTGGTTGTTGACGATGAGCGCAAACCTTGCAGCACCGCCTTGCAGATCGAAGTATTGCACGGCAATCGAGTAGTGCCCCGCGGCGCCCGACCATGCCCATTCAGCCGAGCAGGCCGCCTCGCCGCAGCTCACGGCTTTGCCGCCGCTCGCGTCTTCCCACGGGGTCACGTCGATCACTTTGTAACCGGTCAGGCGTGCATCCTCGGCTTCAAGGCGGCCTGGATAGTGTCCCGCGCGTCCGTGCTCGTCGGGGATGCCGCTGAGCTTGAGGAAGTACTGCACGATGGCGTCGCGCCAGAC
>PMWR01000277.1 GCA_003166055.1 Acidobacteriaceae bacterium | reverse complement strand
GCATCGCGCCTTATCCGGATGGAAATAGGTTCCAGTGATGTACACGCGCTGAATCCGATGCTTGCTGCCGATCAGATCCAGTTTCTGCCACAGGTCGCGATCAGGGATGCGGTCGGGCAAACGCTTCCAGATCTGCGCGAACTCGGCGAGTCTCCACTCGTCGGGCCGGAATGGAATACCGTTGAGGAGATACTCATTGTCGCTGTGCAGGAAAACATGACAGGGCTCCCGGAGCGCCTGAAGGCCCTCAATTGCCGCCTGGAGCTCCATAGCGCGCATTGTCGTACACGGAGATCCTCCCACGCGCTCTGAGGCGCTCGCTCCATGCCTCAAGATGCAGGCCCAACCACCAGGGCCATAGTTGACGTTACAGATACCGGCGATGGTAATACTTACGAACTTCATGTTTGCGATCTCCGATCTGTACCATTTGTAGCCTCCACGCCGCAGCTTTCACCGTGGATTTGCTACCTCAGATGGCGCATTGCACCGTCACCCATGGTCTTCTATTGGGTGGGTGCATCCAGCCTTGCTGCTTGGCCCTTCTACCGCTTCGTGGGGCAGCCTGGTTCAGCTCTGGTGCTGCCCAGGTTCCACCACATTGTGGGTGGTCCTGGCTCACCTTCAGGATCGCATTCTGCCTGGATTGTCCAAAGTCCCAGGGAGATTCTCGTCACGGAGAATGGTGCCCATTTCACTGCGACACATATTTCTAGTATTGGAGAAACTTCGAGAATCGCTAATACTCGCTGTTAGTAAGGGTTTTCGGCCATTTCAAGATCGGTCCTGCTGCGCTCTATTTATCGGTCCTCCGTTCTGCTTTTGCGGACTTGTGCGTATTGTCTGTACTCGGTTCCGGTGAATCTCTTGCCGTATTCGCGTTTGAGACAAAACGGCCATCTTACTGCTATGTGCCTCCGGGCGGCTTATGGCCGCCCCGGTTCCATCCGTAGTTACGCGGCTAGTTGAATACCCGTCCTAACGCCAAGACGGTCCACGAGGGCGTCCATTGCCTGTTGGCGCTCCGTTTCTGTCAGCCCCCGGAAGATCCGAGTGAGACTGGCCTCGGCCTTGTCCACCGCAGTATCGAAGTCGTAACCGACCTGCGGCCTGCGCACCTTCCCGCAGGATTGTACGGATTCCGTACGGTCGATCATCTCCTCGGCCCCGGCTGCTGCCAGGAGGTCGTACGAGGTCTGTCTGGGCAGCTTGACGATTCGGCAAAACTCCGACCACTTCCGCTTCGGGCCATAGATGGCCTTGTATCCAGCCACAACCCTTCCACGCTCTCGACAGTTCAGGAACAGGCCGCGTTCGGCGCTNNTCAATAACAACCAGCTCTGCGCCGGAATCAGACGGCAGCTTGCCGAGTTGCTTCACCCAAGACGCGACGTTCTGCGCCCTGCATTGCTCGATGATCGCCTCGACCCATGCCGCGTCCATGGACCGCGCACCGGAGCCGGTCTCGCCGCCAATTATGGCCCAGTTGATGCCTGTAAAGTCGACCGTCCCAAGGTCCTCAAGCAACGGCTCGATTGAAGCAAAACGAACCGCTGCCGGGATTGAGCGAAGTACATCAAGGCGGGGCAATCCGTGCCGGCGATCCTCGACTGTCACGCCCAGCCAGACATTCGGGTCGCCAATTCCCCAATCGGGCGGCAGCATCCTGCGAATGTTGCCGGCCCGCTTGGTCAAGAGAAGCCAATCGAGGTTGGGGGTTTCGCGTATCAACGCCCAAAGCCGCTCACGTTGCCCCGCAGGGGCCTCGCTATCCGCCCAGTCTGCCAGACTGGCACAAAAGACACGAGGCCTGGTGCCGGATTCCGCCGCATCTCGGTTCCACTTGAGAGGCTCGCGCCACTTCACTTCGGACATGACCCGCCGGGGTGCGCCCTTTCCCCAATGGCTAACTGGCTCGGTCAGATGCCTGCTGTCTCGCGTCTCGGCGTAGCAATGGTCGCAGCCGGGAGAGACGCGAGTACATCCCTCCCAGCCGTTAAAGGTGTTATCGCACCAGTTGATGGCTGTGCCTTTCACGCAGCCTCCAATTCGGCTATCAACCGGTCGAGCTTGGCCACATGCTCCTGTAGCGCTTCGCTCTCGGATTGGGCAATAATCCGTTGAACCCGCAACTCCACCAGAGCGGCACCCTTGCCGCTCAACTCGACAAACATGTTCACCGCTTCCCGAAGATCGATCATGCGGCCTTCTTTTCAGGGAACGCAACTTCACGATTCCGCAGCCATGCCGCAGTTGTTGCCGGGTCAAGGCGAATCGAGCCCGCCACTCTGTAGTGCGGAATCCCGCCCCGTTTGGCGAGGTCATAAATTGCAGTTTTGCCCAGGCCGAGCAAATCTGCCAGCTCTGGCGCTTTCAGCGCACTGGTTCTCTGCTCGATCCTGGAAGCCAAATCACGGCCAGAATCAAGCACACAAATACTCTTAATCTTTCCCATCTTCTGCCTTGTTGAGTTGTTGTCGCCGCTTCGTCCCGGCGCCGGGCTGCCATTTTCCTGTATAGACAGGGGCCTTTACATCTCATGTTTGGCAGGGCTTTGGGTTCCCTGAGACGGGGGCTGGGGTGCCACCG
>PMWR01000326.1 GCA_003166055.1 Acidobacteriaceae bacterium | reverse complement strand
ATGCCGCTGCCGTTGACGCCGACGACCGGCTTGGGCAGGAAGCAGGCGGTGTAGCCCATGTTGTTGGCGATCTGGCGGGTGAGCAGTTTGTAGAGCTGAATCTGATCGGCGGCGGCGACCACTTCAGAGTAGCCGTAATTGATTTCAAACTGGCTGGGCGCGACTTCGGGGTGGTCCTTCTCGTTCTGGAAGCCCATGGCACGCTGGACTTCAGCGGCGGTGTCGATGAACTGGCGGAGCGGATCGAGCGGCAGGACGTGGTAATAGCCGCCGGTATTGATGAATTCAAACTTGCCCGTCTGGTGATAGACCTGCTCGGCGTCCTTGCCGGCGAAGAGAAAGCCTTCGATCTCGGTGGCCGCATTCAGCGTGTAGGTTTTCTCGGCGAAGAGCTTGTCGGAGTAGGTCTTCAGGACTCCGCGCAGGTCGCCGGAATAGGCGGTTCCGTCCTTGTCAATGACGTTGCCGAAGACCAGGACCTTGCCGGTGCCGAAGACGTCGGCGGGCACCCAGTAGAAGGCGCTCCAATCGATGCCGAGACGCAGATCGCTCTCCTTTTGCGCGGTGAAGCCGCGGATGGAGGAGCCGTCGAAGGTGAGGTTTTCATAGGCGCCGAGCAGGAACTTCTTGTCGTAGTCGAGAAGGTGCAGGCGGCCTTCCAGGTCGCTGAAGAGCACGGTAACGGCCTTGATGCGCTTTTCGTCGGCCAGGTATTTGAGGCGTTTTTCGCGGATTTCGTCTGCTGCAACCCGGTTGGAGCGATCAGCTTTGGCTTGCAGGTTGAGCTCTTCCAACTCCTCATAGGAGAGGGCTAGAAAATTGCGGTATTCAGTAGACATGGATCTCCTTTTCGGTGAGGCAAATTCGATTTTCGGCGTAGGACACCGGCAGGTTCAGAAAAGACTATCGCAATAATGATAACTCCACTTGCCGTGGGGGCGGACGCTCGCTATTCGCTCGCAGAAGTTTGTTGCGCTTGCGGCAGAAAGAAGCCGCAAGGGAGGCCTGGGCAGTGATCCTCGCCGCATGCGCCGGTTACCCCGGGCTGCGCTGCGCTTGCCAGGGGCCACTTTCATCCTGTCCCTCCGGGACGGGCGCCTGCGGTGCGTACCTGGTTCATTGCAATGGGCAATGGACTTTTTGTGATCATTCGACGTCGATAACACAAAGGTACCGAAGGGACTTTCTGGCTGGTTGGCTGACGGGCAGGGGCGCTGCGGTACTCTTTACGCTTAGGAGACTCCATAGCCAATGCAAAAGATTTTTCGCTTCCCTGCTTCCCTGCCTGCTGCTTTTTTGATTGCCGCCGCGTTGAGCCCTGCGATGGCGCAGAAGGCTCCGATCCAGATCACTGCCGACCTGANNGGGAAGCCGATCAAGTGGCGGCGCGACGATGTGGACCTGTACGAGTTCCACGTGGACGTGCCTCAGGGCGTGACCACGCTGCACGCGCATCTGGACTGCATTGTGACGGCGCGCGTGACGCAGAAGATGGCAGTGCTGGAGTGGGAGAAGCTGCTGTTGTATCCGGCGCATATTCCGGTGCGCGAGATTCCGATTCAGCCGTCGCTGATTGTGCCGGCTGGATGGGGCGTGGGGACGGCGCTGACGCCGGTCAGTTCGGGGCCTTATCCAGTGCCGGGTGCGGGGACGACGACCAAGTTTGCGGTGACCAACGTGGAGCAGCTTGAGGATTCGCCGGTGATTACCGGNNGAGGGACTGGAGCATGGGCAGTCGTCTGACAACGGGGTGGGCGAAAAGGGATTTTCGGACGATGCGCACCAGCTGGCCGAGGCGGATCTTCTTTCGCATGAGTTTACGCACTCGTGGAACGGGAAGTATCGGCGGCCGGTGGGTTTGTATCAGCCGGACTTTGCCACTCCGCAAGAGGGCGCGCTGCTGTGGGTGTATGAGGGCATGACGCAGTACCTGGGCAACGTGCTGGCGGCGCGGTCGGGGCTGAAAAACCAGGCGCAGTATCGGGATATGCTGGCGATGTCGGCGGCGAATCTGGATTACAAGCCGGGGCGGGAATGGCGGCCCACGGAAGATACGGCGGTGGCGGCGAGCATTCTGCGCGGCGGGAATCCCGCGTGGTCCAACTGGAAGCGCGGGCAGGACTACTACCAGGAGGGCGAGCTGCTGTGGCTGGATGCGGATACGCTGATCAGGAAGATGACGAATAACAAGAAGTCGCTGGACGACTTTCAGAAGATTTTTCTGGCCAAGGGCGGGAACACGGGGCCGCTGATTGTTCCGTATTCCTTTGATGAGCTAGTGCAGGATTTGAATGAGGTTGTGCCTTACGACTGGGCGACTTTTCTGCATGACCGCGTGGACCGGATCAATCCGCGTGCGGACCTTGCGGGGATTGAACAGGGCGGGTACAGGCTGGTTTACAAGGACAAGCCGAGCGCGTCGGAGCGGACCATGGCCGCGGCGGCGGGCGGACCGGGCGGAATGCGTGGGCGGGGCCTCGATTGCTGGTATTCGATTGGGATGCGGATTGGAGGCGACGGCTCGATTGCGGATGTGCTGTGGAATGGTCCCGCGGACAAGGCGCGGCTGGCGCCGGGAGAGAAGGTGCTGGCGGTGAATGGGCAGATATTCTCGACCGATGCGCTGCGTGCGGCGATTCGCGGAGCCAAGGGGAGCGCGGAGCCGATTCACCTGATTGTGCAGGCGGATAACTTTGTTTCGAACGCGGAGATTGACTATCACGGCGGGGAGCGCTATCCGGTGCTGGAACGCGTGGACGGGGCGCCGGATTATCTGGACGACATTACCAAGCCGCTGACGGTGCCGGAGAAGGTGGCCGCTGAGACAGTGAAGGAGTGAAGGAGTGAAGGAGT
>PMWR01000555.1:284-7051 GCA_003166055.1 Acidobacteriaceae bacterium | reverse complement strand
CTCCTCCAGAAGGGCTGTGCTACGCAACAGCCTGGAGAGCGAAAGATACTGCGGTTCAAACGGCGCGTGATCGATGGCTATGTCGGAAAAATGACGAACGATCCGCTCAGAGAACTCCTTCACAGTACCTGTCATCCAGAAGCGGATGGAGATGCGCGCAGGATTTGGGGCTACTAAACCGAGGACAAAAAAACGTGCCGAATCTTCGCTGACGTTACGACTGCCTTGCTCAATCGATCGATACAGAGCTTTCACGGCAGGCGTGTTTGCGTCCGGATCGTCTTTGGGTGGTTCGTTCCAAAAACTGGCGAAGGAGCCTTCGAGTGGGTTTCCCTCGCTGGCCCAGAAAACGGTAGAGGCATCGCCTACCTGAATGCGCTGTGCTGAGTCCTTGCTCAGGAGATGATTCAGAGCGGTCGTATATGCAAACGCAGCCTGCTTGCTGACCGGCGCGTTCTCTCCTTGCTTCTCCTCTTTGCCATAAGACTCAAAAGCGCTCATATTAAAGGAGACAATGTTTGCGCCGAAAGTTCCGCCGCCTCGTACGCCGTTGATGGCTGGATGAAGACGCTCGATCTGCGCCTGTTCTCCAGTGACAAGACAGATGCCGAGTGGAGAGGACTCGGCCTTAGAATTAGGACGTGCAACTCCCGCTTGCAGTGCGGCAATCACTGCCACACGTTGGCAGGTCAGTTCATTGTCGGTGCGGAGTTGGAAGGAAAGTGCAGGTTTCGAGGTTTGAATTTCTTCCCATGATTGCGATTGTTTTAATTGTTCCCAAGGAATGTGATCAAGAAACCTCCTGACCGCACGTACTCCAGCATCGTCAGCGGGCAGATTGGTCAATAGCTCTCGAAAACTCTTGTGTTGTTTGGCTACTCGACCTGGCTTGTTCTTGCTATCCACGCCGAGCACGTATTCAGCATTACCCCAAAGCAGATTGGCCGCTACGTCCACGGACTTCTTCGCACCTTTAGGAACGAGATAAGAGCGTGCGCGTCTTTTCTTCCCCTCAGGGGTGCGGGTGTCTTCGATCTGTAGAAGCTTCCCATCCGAGTCCAAACGGATTACAAAATCGATCTCCTTTTGCTCGAAGCCCTCGGGGGCCAGGTCGCCGCCCTTACGCTCGTAGTATCGTGCCAGTTCCTGAAGGATCATCCCCGCACCTCCGCACTGTCCCACGACGGAATGTTCACCACGCCATCGTTCATGTGTGCGTGAAAGAAGCGTGGCTGCGGCGAGGCCAAATCGCTGAAGTCGAGATCGTAGAGCATCCAACCCAGATCCCGCTCCCCGCTCAACTCCTTCGGGATCGTTGCCGGTTCGGTTGCCGGATCAACGAGACGAAAGTCGCAGGCAAATTCTCGGCAGCCAAGATAGGGCTGGTTGATGCACTGTCCTTTGGCTGCGCGGCGCGCAAACATTTCGGCAAACTTTTGCGTGTTCTCTTCGGCGCCCGCTCTGCCGGTCAGAGAGAAACTTGCCGTAATGCGGTAGCGCACATCGCGCAGCAGAAGACTCGCTCGTTGCTGGCGCTCCTCTTCCACGTAGAGCGCGATAGCGCCAGAGCCGCGCTGCATGGCGCTCTTCATGTTGGCCGCGGAGAGCTTGCTGCCCACTTCATTGCGCCGGATCGTGGTCCAGCGAATGGGTGCGAGTACCTCAATCCTATCCGGCTGCCAACGAATCGCCGGTTTCCATAAAATGGATTCAAAGACGGCTCGCACCGCAGAGGGCGTGATAATGTCGTAACTCACCCGCTCGACCTTCATCTCCGGACGGGTAAAACAGGCAAAATCTCCGCTAATTTCTAAACAAAAGCGAGTAGGCATTGCGCCTCCTGACGGTTTCCGCAGGAAAACTTGGGAAGGAGAATTGAATCACCCCGGATGAGCCTTTACAACTGAAATATCGGCGGAGTCCATTGTTCAGCAATACAACTGCTCCGGATCGGGATTGCCGGTCTCCCCGGCGAGCAGGCCAAGATCGGGGTGGTAGGCCGTTTCGTTTTTCAAGATCCAGAGACCCGGCGCGAGGGTTTCAATGTCCCCGGCATTCGTGAGAGCCTTGAAATCGCGTTCGCTGACAGAAACAGTGAACCGCTGCAACTTGCGCAACAGCCAACGATCCAGTTCTCCAGAGCGCAACTGCGCGATGAGTGGTCGGCTATCGCGGCTGGAATTCTTCGGATTGGCGTACGGAACAATCACCGCAACGCTGCCATCTTCCTCGATCAACTGGAACTTCTCCGCCGCGGTACGAAACTGAATTTTGCACTGCGCTGCATCTTTCGTCAGCAGTTCTTTGATGCCGTGCTTATCCAGTCCGTCCTTGCCCACCTTGCTGTAATAGTGAGTGAAATAATGTCTGAATTGTTCCGGTGTCAGAGGATTCTCCGGGCGCTCATGCAGGATGATTTTGCAAGCATCTTCTCCGAAGCGCAGCAGGCCTTTTGGCGCTTGCTTGGGCGGAACAAAGACGAAGACCTTCCCCTTGTCTGCTTGCTTGCCCTCCCGGTTGCATCGCCCCGCCGCTTGCGCAATGGAGTCCAGGCCCGCCAGCGCGCGGTAGACGATTGGGAAATCCACATCGACCCCAGCCTCTATCAACTGAGTGCTCACCACGCGCACACTTTCGCCGTTCTTGAGCCGTCGTTTGATCTCGCCGATCACATAACTGCGATGCTCGCCACACATGAGCGCAGAGAGGTGGATGGTTCCTGCCGGCATACGGCGATGCAATTCCCGGCAATCGGCGCGCGTGTTGACGATAGCCAATACCGAAGGATGGCGCGCAATCCTGTCGGCAATCTCGTCCCAGCTACCGGGTGTGTTCCAATCTTCCGGAAGACTCACCGTCACGCGCTCCAGTTGTGCGTAAAGCTCCTCCGTCCCTGAAACGATCTCCGTGGCGTCGCCGGGACCGCGCAGCCATGTTATGCCGCAGCTATCCTTGCGCGTCTTCAGCGCCGGTTGCGTTGCCGTGCAGAGCACGAACGTGACCCCATAGTGTTCAATCAACAAGCGCATCACGTCCAGGATGGGTTGCAGGAACTCCGGCGGCAACAGTTGTGCTTCGTCCAGAATAATCACGCTGTTCACCAGATTGTGCAGTTTGCGGCAGCGACTGGTGCGCGCCGCAAAGAGTGACTCAAACAGTTGCACGTTGGTAGTCACGATGAGCGGAGCATCCCAGTTTTCCGCAGCCAGGCGGCTCTTCGACGTTTCCTTTTCCGAATCGAGATTGCTGTGGTGCTCTAGTACGGCGTCTCCGAATATCTCGCGGAAGACGTTGGCTGTCTGCTCGATGATGCTGGTGTATGGAATGGCGTATATGATGCGACACTTGCCATGATTTGGATGAAGTGCGTGTTCGAGCGCGAAGGCAAGGCTGGAAAGCGTCTTGCCGCCGCCGGTTGGCACAGTAAGCGTGTAGAGCCCCGGCCCTCCGGCACCTTTCTCCCGGCATTGCCGCAGCACATTGGCGCGGAGCCGGTTGATCGGCGAGGGCTCTGCCTTCTGCGTCATTGTCTCCATCGCCTCGTTGAATTGCGAGAGCAGCGTCGCCAGCTTGGGATAGCCTCCACGCTGTCTGCTCTGCCCCTTATCCATGAAGGCTTCCGTGTCCAGAAAGTCAGCATCCGTAAGGCAGGAAAAGAGCATACGTATCCACAAGTGCAACCCCTTGGCTCCGCCAAATGTGCCAGGATCAAAGACAGGCCGCGATGCCCTCAGTACCCACTCGGACGGGGAAACCTCCATCACCTGTCGGAGCAGACACTCCGACCGTCCTCTTAGCAAGCGGCTTTCAAGTGCGGCAGCGCCGGTTGCATCGCTGTACCAATCAGGTAGGCCTGCGTGATGGCCTGCAATTAGATACGCGAGTGGCAGCCCCAGGTCTGCAAGCTCTTCTTGGGCATGGAGAGCGCCCGCGCTGGAGTGATTGACTTTTCCTGGAGTGCCATCCACGAGGTGCGCTTCATAGCCACTGGCACCCCGAATGTATCGCTGAAAGGCCTCACTATATTTTCCAAGATCATGCCATTGACCAGCTAGCTTGCCCCATTCCGCTGCACCAAACTCCGCAGACATCTTCCCCGCCAAATCAGAGACGGCAGACAGATGTTCTTCAAGGGGATGGATCACCTGCGAATCGACTGGGTGAACATGCGCGATAGGTCTTAGTGTGTGCATTGGAATGAATTCAATACTACGCGTCGCCAGAACATTCTGCTGTTTGAGAACTGAAAAGGATTTATGGCGCGCAATACAGGGGTGGGTAAACGGCTTGCGAGCTTCGAATGCAGCGTTGGGAGACGTGCCGTTTCATTGCCTACCGTTCACACTCGCGCTCTCAACTATGCCGAGCGGCGCCCGGAACTCCCGTCACGTGCCTGCGGTCAGATTGATCTTGCTGAGGAGACTGGAATTCACGAAAACTATGTGTCGGACCTTGAGCAGGGTCGCAAAGAAGCCTGCTTGCGAACCTTGCAGACCATTGCGACAGCCTTCGATCTGACCGTCGCAGAGTTGTTCAAGACTGTCGGTTAAGCTCACAGCCACCGAAGTGCCAGCAACGCGTCCTAGGGCATCGAGGCCAAACAGCCACNNGCGTTCAGTGTCGCCGCTGCGCTGCTCTTCAAGTGCTCGAACTTGGCGCGGATGCGACTGAAAGCGAGATCAAGGCGGCCTATCACGTGCTGGTCAAGGTGTGGCACCCGGACCGGTTCCAGAGCGACAAAGCACTGAAAGATGCCGCCGAGGCGAAGCTGAAGAATGTGAACTCCGCTTACGTATTTCTTTCTTCGGCGGCCGGCAGGGGAGGGCGATGGCAACGGACGGGACCCGCGTCTGCAAGCGCAGCACCGCAAAAGTCTTCGTCGAGAAGAGAGTCTACGGCAAAGCAGCCTCCAATGGGCAGTTCAAACCGGACAGGAGGCCCTATTCCAAGCGCCTTCGCCTGGTTGTTTCCGGCGCTCAAAATCGGCTTCAGGATTGCACTGGTGGCGATCGCGCTTCTGATGGCGCGCTATCTGTGGATCGCCTTCGACGTTCAGGACTCTACAAGCCAGGTAAGCGATGCATTCGGCAACAGCAAAGACACCGTGATGAAGGTGCTTGCGGGGCCGAAGAGAAGATTCCTGGCCGCGGTGGAGCAAGACTTGCAAAGATTGGATTTTAGAAGTCCGGCGCCCGGAGCATTACCGCAAGCGACGGAAATTCCGCCGGCAGCCGCAACGCAATCGGGGCAGACAGCACCCGCAAAGGCAGTTGGACGGCAGCCGGCGAAGGTTCAGGCCACGCCGCTCAAGCTCTATTCGTACATTACGGTCGGCTCAACCAGGGACGAAGTCCTCGAGCAACAGGGAGCGCCGACGGCATCCTCAGAAAACAAACTTGTCTATGGCAGTTCCGAGCTTTATTTAAAGGATGGCAGTGTAGTCGGCTGGAGAATCGACCCCCGGTCGCCGATCAAGGTCAAGCTCTGGCCGGAATCCTCGGTGGATCCAACCCTGGATCACTTTTCGGTCGGATCCTCCAAGGATGTTGTGCTTGTGGTTCAAGGCACCCCAACGGCATTCACCCAAGATGAATTCGAGTACGGCGGGTCCGCGGTGTATTTCCAGAACAACCGAGTCGTGAACTGGAAGAGCGACCCTTCGTCGATCCCGCTCCGGGCGAGACTCAACTAGAGGTCTTGGAGTGAAGAATGTGGTGTAAATGAGTCAAGTTTTCAAGCCGCGAGTTTTGCTTCCTCGACCCAGGTCTGCAGTTGCGTAAGGAGCGTGGCTGGCGCCAGATTGATCTTGCCGAGGAAACCGGAATTCACGAGAACTACGTATCGGAACTTGAGCAGGGTCGTAAGGAAATCTGCTTGCGCACATGGAAGACGATTGCGGAGGCGTTCGACCTGACGGTCGCACATTTGTTCAAGACCATCGGCTAGTTGCTGCACCACCACTGCCACCTCAGTCATCTCCCACCTCCTTGCCATTGATTGCTCCACACACTCGATCTCCAGGCCATTTCGTTTGAATCCAAATGAGAATCTGTGCTCAAAAGATCGTCATAAGAGCGCTTGCTGTGGCTTTTGAGGCTTGGTGGTCGGTAGTCGTCACGTAACGCATCGTGCTGCCAATCGACTTGTGCCCCAATTGTTGTTTCACCAAGGCGAGATTGACGTNNTCGTTCAAGAGCGGCTCCCCGCGATGTTCGGTCACCGCCTGTGTGGTACGGAGCGAGCCCTTCAGTCGTTCAACAACGATGCTGCCATTCTTCAAGTCAAGGTCATCAACTCGGAGGTTACAAACTTCTGAAGCTCGAAGGCCATGTTTGTAGGCCAGAACGATCATCGCCCATTCGCGACTGCCCTTGGCCTTTGCCGCCTTGAGCACCGATAGGACTTCAGTCGGTTCAAGGTGGTTCATCGACATTCCCTGTTGATTACCGTTGGATTGAGTTGACATCATTGTGTTCCCCTTTGAAATGCAACATTATGTTCAAATNNGGTAGTTTGTTGTATTCCGAGTGTTCTGATCCAAACTCCCACCCCCTTCATCTCCCACCACTTTGCAATTGATCGTGCTCTGCAATTGATTGCAACGACGACTCGATCTCCAGGCCGTCGTCACAACGGAATTTATCGATCCACTCATCTTCTGGGTCTACCCTGCCGTAGTGCGCAAATGCCCTGCAAACTGCAAACATGTGATTCCACATGCCCATGAACCTCACGTCCTCACCGGCACTGTGCACGCCGTCGCAACA
>PMWR01000555.1:0-257 GCA_003166055.1 Acidobacteriaceae bacterium | reverse complement strand
GAGCCGTTCTGCCAACGGGTGCTGGTGCTTCTTTGCCAAGGCCAGGATCAACTCTGCCTGTTTCGTACTGCTCAGCCTTGCGTGTGACAGGCCCATCACACCCGCCAGCGCTGTTGTCTTCTTCCTCTCTTCGACCCCCCGCTCAATCAGCTTGGTCATGTTTTCCAGGCTATGCTCGCCTGCAAAATGCAGAAGTTCACGCTCGCCAACCATTCCGCTGTAGATGTAGTCAATTCCGCCTGACGCCGGGTGCCACC
>PMWR01000320.1 GCA_003166055.1 Acidobacteriaceae bacterium | reverse complement strand
GGAATTGTACTAACCGATGGGTAAAATAAATACAGAATGATATGTTTGTCACGTATTTTTATACCGTACGGTCATATTTTCCTGGATGAGGCCGAATTCCTCGCCCCAAATCCGCCCCGGCGAGGGTCGCCTGAAAACCATGGCCGAACCACATCGCAAGGAGGAGGGAAACAATGTTCAATCTGAAAGGAACGACTCTGTTTATCACCGGCGGGAGCCGCGGCATCGGGCTGGCCATTGCGCTACGCGCCGCCCGCGATGGCGCAAACATCGTCATCGCCGCCAAAACCACCGAGCCGCATCCCAGGCTGCCCGGAACCATCTACTCGGCCGCGCACGAAATCGAGGCCGCAGGCGGCAACGCGCTGCCTCTGGCCGTCGACATTCGCTTTGAAGACCAGGTGCAGGAGGCCGTTCGCAAAGCCGCCGGGCACTTTGGCGGGATCGATATCCTCATCAACAACGCCAGCGCCATCAGTCTGACCGGAACCGCGGATACCGCCATGAAACGCTTCGACCTGATGATGGGAGTGAACCTGCGCGGAACCTTTCTGTGCAGCCAGGCATGCCTGCCCTACCTCGCCAAGGCCCGTAACCCGCACATCCTCACCCTTTCTCCGCCGCTCGACATGCGGCCCAAGTGGTTTGCGCCCCACGTGGCCTATACCATTGCGAAATACGGCATGAGCATGTGCGTGCTGGGCATGGCCGAGGAGTTTCGGCCGCTGGGCATCGCCGTGAACGCCCTCTGGCCGCGCACGCTCATTGCCACGGCCGCGTTGCAGGCGATTCCCGGCGCACACTCCGAAAACGGCCGCACCCCGCGGATCGTCGCCGATGCCGCAGTGCACATTCTGGGGCAACCGAGCCGCTCCACTACAGGGAACTTCTTCATCGACGAGCAGGTTTTGGCGCAGTCCGGCGTCACCGATTTCAACTGCTACGCCGTCGCGCCCGGCCAGCCGTCGGTCACCGACCTTTTTCTCGATTAGGAGCCATCGCATTTCACGGCGCGCGCACCGTCAAAACCTGTAAAATGTAGGTTCAGCGCCATCCAGAGCGGCTGAAATCCCTAAGGAATTCGACTCGCACTCTGACATGGACAGGCCGGAAAACAATGTCGTGTCCCACGAGCCATGGAAGGCCTTCCGGGTGCGGGAGCAACGCAGTCTCGAGGTAAAGCGGGACGCCGTTCTGCAGACCGCGGCCCAGCTCTACCTCGAGATGGGCTACCGGAAAACCTCGATGAGGCTGCTGGCCGCCCGGCTCAAAATCACCAAGCCCGCGCTTTACTATTACTTCCGCAACAAGGAAGAGCTGCTTGTGGAGTGCTATCGCGCCGGCATCGAGTCCATCGAAGGAGCCTTGAAAGGCGCAATCGACTACCAGGGGAACGGGCTTGAAAAGGTCCAATCGTACATCCGCTCCTACGCCACGGCCATCGTCACCTTCGACTTCGGCCGTTGCGTGGCCACTTTGGACGACTCGGAGCTCTCCGACCAGGCGCGCCGCCAGGTGCGCAATCTCAAGCGGCGCATCGACGCCGCCGTTCGCGGCTACATCGAAGAAGGCATCGCCGACGGCTCCATCGCCAATTGCAATTCGAAAATGGCTTCCTTCGCCATCGCCGGGGCCATCAACTGGATCGGCACCTGGTATCGGCCCAACGGCGGCCTGGGCGACGAAGAGATCGTCTCAGAGTTCACCCGCCTGCTCACCGCCGGCCTTCACCGCTGCGATACGGCAGGCAAAGTCGCGCCGAAGATCGCCAAAGACCACGCCGCCCGTTCCTCGACCGCGAAATAACCATCCTCCAATGCCGACTCAGGCAAGGAAGGCCTTGCAACAGGTCACGATTCTACTCGTGCCGATGAAGCCAACTGAATAACCCGAGCTTTTTGGCCACTACACCAATTCCATCCCGCCGCTGGTGTACACCTGAATTTCCATTTCCGATTGCGCCAATCCCCCGCGCTCCATTTCCGGGCGCCATGAAGCGGCGGCGACCGGCATGCCCCGTCCGGCCGTTGCCCAGGCATGACGCCGAAATGGAGTTCCGGAACCGATCAAGATGTCGCCGAAATTCTGCTGTTGACTTTTTGACCGAGCGTTCAGTATTCTGTTTTTCGCAAGACGGAATACGGGCTTTTCTTACCCCCTGTTCAACAACCTGCTTCCCGTTCCTTGTTTCGTGCATCGAACGCGCTGAGGTCCTTCCCCTCTCGCACGTAAAGGAGTCATTCATGGTCCCGCTGACCACAGAGCCGCTTTCGCAGGAAGCTGNNCCCTTCCCGCCCTCCCCACGCGGAAACGAGAAGATACTCGATCCGTCGAGTGGCCGTTCTCGGCGCCGGAACCATGGGCGCTCGCATCGCGGCCCATGTGGCCAATGCCGGCCTGCCGGTTTTGGTGCTCGATATCGTCCCTGCCGCCGGGCACCGCAACGCCACCGCCGCCAAAGCGCTCGAAGGACTGAAAGCCGCCAGGCCCGCCGCATTCGCCAATTCCTCCTGCGCCGCCCTCGTCCGCATCGGCAACTTTGAAGACGACCTGGACAAGCTGAAAGAGTACGACTGGATCATCGAGGCTGTCGCGGAAAACCTCGAGATCAAGCGCTCGCTGCTCGCCAAGGTCGCCGAACACCTGCATCCTGCCGCCATCCTCACCACCAACACCAGTGGCCTGCCTGTGGCCAGCATCGCCGAGCCGCTGCCCGCCGATGTGCGCAAGCGCTGGTTCGGCACGCACTTTTTCAATCCCCCGCGCTACATGCGTCTCTTCGAGCTCATCGCCACGCCCGAGACCGATCCCGACGCGCTTGCCGCCATGAGCGAATTCGCCGATTTGAAGCTGGGCAAGGCCGTGGTGGCAGCCAACGATGTGCCCAACTTCATCGCCAATCGGATCGGCACCTTCGCCATGCTCAACACTTGCCGCATCATGCAACAGCAGGACCTCTCAATTGAAGAAATCGATCTGCTTACCGGCGCGGTCGTGGGCTGGCCCAAGACCGGCACCTTCCGCCTCGCCGACATGGTCGGCATCGACGTGCTCGGCAGCGTGGCAAAGAACTTTGCGAAAAACGCCAGCGACGAGCGTTCCGATGTCACCTTGCCCGCGGCCATTGAGCAGCTCATCGAGCGCAAATGGCTCGGCGACAAAACCAAACAGGGCTTCTACAAGAAAGAGCGCGGCGCCGACGGCAAGGAACTGCGGCTCGTGCTTGATCTCAACACTTTTGAATACCGCCCCTCCGTGCGCGCATCTCTTCCTGAAATCGAGATGGCCAAAACCAACGATTCTCTGCCGGGCAGAATTCGCGCGCTGCTCGGCGGCGATCCAGCCAAAGACAAAGCCGCGAAGTTCTATTGGCAAGCGCTGCCGGAGCTGTGGGCCTACGCGGCCAATCGCATCGGCGAGGTCGCGCAGTCGATCGTCGAAATCGATCGTGCGATGAAGGCAGGATTCAACTGGGAGCTGGGCCCGTTCGAGATGTGGGATGCCGCCGGCTTTCTCGAAGTCACCGGCAAGATGCGCGCGGCCGGGCTGGCGATTCCAGCCGCGGCCGAGGCCCTGCTGGCCGCAGGCGGCGCGTCGTGGTACCGGAACGGCGGCGAAGAATTCTTCGATCCGCGCAACGGCGTATATGTTCCCGTTCATCGCAACCCGAAGCTCGCGCCGGTAGCTGCGTTCAAGCGCGCCATCGGCGTGTTTGCCGAGAATGCGAGCATCTCGCTCGTCGACCTGGGCGATGGCGTCGGCTGCTTCGAGTTTCATTCCAAGATGAACAGTATCGGCCAGGACATTGTGCAGTTCCTCATGCAGAAGCTCGCCCCCGGCAGCGATGCCGTGAAGAACTTCGATGGCTTCATCGTCGCCAGCGACGCGGCCAACTTCTCCGCCGGCGCCAACCTGATGCAGTTGCTGCTCGCCATCCAGGACGAGGAGTGGGACGACGTCGATTACTTCGTGCGCGGGTTTCAAGGCATGACCCAGGCCATCAAGTTCTGCCCCAGGCCCGTGGTCTCCGCGCCGTTCGGTATGTGCCTAGGCGGAGGCACAGAGATCTCGATGCACGCCGCGCTGCGCCAGCCTCACATCGAGCTCTACACGGGATTGGTTGAAACCGGGGTGGGCCTGGTGCCCGCCGGCGGCGGCTGCAAAGAGATGGTGCTGCGCGCCGTGGCCGCGGCCGGAGCCGTCCGCACCGACAATCGCGGCGACTCGGTCGCACTCCTCGACGCGCTGCGGCAAAACTTCGAGACCATCGCCATGGCCAAGGTGTCAACCTCCGCGTTGGAAGCGCGTGCCCTGCGCATCGTGGAAGACGGTGACGCGGTGACCATGAACCGCGAGCGGCTGGTGACCGACGCAAAAACGCAGGCTCTGCGGCTGGTGCGCGCAGGCTATGCGCCGCCGGCTCACAAGAGCGATATCCCGGCGCCGGGCCAGGGCGTGCTGGCTACGCTCAAGCTGGGCGTTCATCTCATGCGCCAGGGTGAGTTCATCAGCGACCACGATGTGAAGGTGGCAAACCATGTCGCTCATATTCTGGCCGGCGGCAATGTTACCGCCGGGACCCCACTGACCGAGGACTATTTGCTCGATCTCGAACGCGAGGCGTTTCTCTCTCTGTGCGGTGAAAAGAAGACCGCCGAACGCATCGGGTTCACGTTGAAAACAGGCAAACCGCTGCGGAACTAATTCGACAGATCGCGCAAGCGCGTGGCGAGGTTACCCGAAAGACGGAGATTTCCTGAATGAGAGAAGCAGTGATTGTGAGCGCGGTCCGCACGCCGGTGGGCAAAGCGCCCAAGGGCACGCTCAGAAATACGCGGCCTGACGACCTGGGAGCGATTGCCGTGAAGGGCGCGCTGGAGCGCGTTCCCATGCTCGATCTCAAACAGATCGACGACGTGATCATCGGCTGCGCAATGCCGGAGGCCGAGCAGGGCATGAATGTAGCGCGCATCATTGCGCTGCGCGCAGGCCTGCCCATCACTTCGGCGGCTATGACCATCAACCGCTACTGCGCCTCCGGCCTGCAGTCGATCGCGCTCGCTACGGAACGCATTCGCGGCGGAGGCGCCGAGGTCATCGTCGCCGGCGGCACGGAATCCATGTCGTTCGTTCCCATGGGCGGCAACAAGATCGCCTGTAATCCCTGGCTTGTCGAGAACTATCCCGGCTCCTATCTCTCCATGGGACTCACGGCGGAGCGCGTCGCCAAGCGCTACGGCATCAGCCGCGAAGAGTCGGACCAGTTCGCGTTCGAAAGCCATCGCAAAGCCCTCAATGCCATTCAGGCCGGTCACTTCGCGGAAGAAACCGTGCCCGTTCCCGTCGTGGTCACCGTGCCCAACGGCGGCGCCAAAACCTCCACGACCGAGCAGTTGTTTACGTCCGACGAAGGCCCTCGCGCCGACACCTCGATGGAAGCGCTGGCCAGGCTGCGGCCCGCCTTCCATGCCAGGGGCGTGGTCACGGCCGGGAACAGCTCGCAGACCTCTGACGGCGCGGCCGCCACGGTGGTGATGGCCGAGGAGCGCGCCAACGAGTTGGGGGCGAAACCACTCGCGCGGCTGGTGGCCTTCGCCTACGCGGGGTGCGATCCGGAGGAGATGGGCATCGGTCCCGTGCACGCTATTCCCAAGGCCCTCAAAATCGCGGGCCTCGCGCTCGACCAGATCGACGTGATCGAGCTCAACGAGGCCTTCGCCGCGCAATCGCTCGCCGTCATCAAGACGCTCGGCATCGATCCCAAGCGCGTCAACGTCAATGGCGGCGCCATCGCGCTCGGTCATCCACTGGGCTGCACCGGCGCCAAGCTCACCGCAACCCTGTTGGCCGAGTTCAAGCGCAGCAAAGCGAAATACGGCCTCGTGACCATGTGCGTCGGCGGCGGCATGGGCGCCGCGGGCATCTTCGAAAACCTGCAAAATTGAAGGAGAATTCATTGAGTTCAACCGTCGCGACATTCACTGCAAAACGGGCCACCGGAGGCAGCTTCCTCATTGAAGATCTTCGGCCTGAAGATGTCTTTACGCCGGAAGATCTGAGCGAAGAGCAACAGCAAATCGCACAGACCACCAGCGCCTTCGCCGAAGAGCGCATTCTTCCCGCGAGCGATCAAATTGAAGCCAAGAACTTCGACGTCAGCCGCAGCCTCATGCGGCAAGCCGGCGAACTCGGGCTGTTCAGCGTCGACGTGCCCGAAGAATACGGCGGCCTCGAACTCGACAAGGTCACCTCGGCTCTTATTGCGGACAAGATCAGCGTCTCCGGCAGCTTCTCGGTCACCTTCAGCGCGCATGTGGGCATCGGCATGTTGCCGCTCATCTGGTACGGCACGCCGCAGCAAAAGGAAAAATACCTCGCCAAGCTGGCCTCCGGTGAGTGGATCGCCTCCTATGCGCTCTCCGAATCTTCGGCCGGCTCCGACGCCATGAACATCCGCACCCGCGCCATGCTTTCGCCCGACGGCAAGCACTACATCCTCAATGGCGAAAAGATGTGGATCTCGAATGCGGGCATGGCCAGCCTCTTCACCGTCTTTGCCAAGATCGACGGCGAACAGTTCACCGCATTCCTCATTGAAGCGGGAACGCACGGCCTGACCGTCGGCCCCGAGGAGCACAAGCTCGGCATCCGCGGCTCGTCCACCTGCCCGCTCATCCTCACCGACTGCAAAGTCCCGGTTGAAAACCTTCTGGGCGAAGCCGGCAAGGGCCACCAGATCGCATTCAACATTCTCAACGTGGGCCGCTACAAGATATGCGCTTCGGCCATCGGCGGTGCGCGCCACTCGCTGCGCGGCGGCATCCGCTACGCCAGGGAACGCATGGCCTTCGGCAAGCCCATCACCTCATTCGGCCTGGTGCAGGAGAAGATCGCCGAGAGCGCCGCCGGCCTTTACGCTGCCGAAGCACTCGTCTATCGCACCGTGGGCGCCATCGATGCAGCTCTGTCCGCGCTCGACAAATCCGCGCCGGACTACACGAAGCAGGTGCAGAAGTCCATCGAAGAGTTCGCGGTCGAGTGCTCGATCCTCAAGTTCTGGGGATCGGAGATGCTGGAGCGCGTCGTGGACCAGATGCTGCAACTTTTTGGCGGCTACGGCTATGTGGAAGAGTATCCCGCAGAGCGTGCCTATCGCGACTCGCGCATCAACAAGATCTTCGAAGGCACCAACGAGATCAATCGCCTCATCACGACAGGCTGGATGGTCAAGCGCGCCATGCAGGGTCGCCTGGCCCTGTTGCCCGCCATCAAGAGAGCGATGGACGAGGTGATGGCCGGCCCCGGTGCGCGCGTAGCGCTCGACGGGCCGTTGGCGGAAGAGCGCGCGTTGCTGGCCAATGCAAAAAAGCTCGCGCTCTTCTGCGCCGGCGCGGCCTCGCAGAAGTTCGGAATGGACCTGGCCGAGCAGCAGGAAGTGATGGGCATGCTGGCCGACATGCTCGCCGAAGTGCTGGTTCTTGAATCGGTGCTGTTGCGGACCGAGAAGATGAACGGGAGCAAACCACTGGCGATCAAGCTGGCCAAATACTATGCGGCGCGCTCGTTTCGAGTGCTCGAAACAGCCGCGGAACGGTTGCTCGGCGCGATTGCCGAAGGCGACATGCTGCGCACGCGGATGACTATCTTCCGGCGACTCACCAAACATGAGCCCGTCAATACCGTGGCCCTGGGCCGCGACATCGCCGGTGCGATGGTCGATGCCGGCCGCTACACGCTGCAAAGCCGTACCGCGTAGGATGAACCCGCGCGGCGCAATACCGAACCGGTGCGCGCCGCGCGGCAAACGGGAGAACTCACTTTGCGCATTTTTGCTTTGATTCGCCAGGTTCTCGACGCACAGGAGACAGTGCGCGCCGCGCGTCGCGGCAGCACATCCAAAAACTCGTGATCCCGGTATCCCACGTCCACCCACTGCGCCAACAACAAAAGCAGGTTTGCGGCATTGGGGTCGCGGGGTCGAAGTTTCACCAGCTCCGTTTCGGCGCGATCGAGCATTGCCGCACCCTTCGCGATCCGCTTCAGCCTGAGCGAGGCCCTCAATTCTTCCGAGAAATGTACTCCAAGAGGCATGGGAAACCTTCATGTACTGTTGATCCAGATTGGACGAATGGGATGGAAAGCGCGGGCGGCGTCCACTCGACCGAATTGGATGAGTCGCTCTTTGCATATCACGACGTCTGAAGCCCATCGGTTCAGTTTTCCGGTCCAGGTCATCGAACCAACTTCGGGGAAGAAGGCGTCTGCGGGGAACCGGGAACTTCAACTGTCGTATTTCATCAGCATTTATAGGGGTTTGGTTGGCTTTTCAGGATCGACTAAATAGTTCATTGATGTCCAATAACGTCCAGATACAATCGGCGCATGCGCTTGCTTATCCTTGCTCTTCTCTCAGCGGTCTCCCTGGCACAGACTTCGGCCCACGCCCAGAACCGGGTGGTGCTGCAAACGAGCGTTCTGCTTGACGGCAAAGGCGGAATCCTTCGCGATCGGCAGATCGTCATCGAGGACGGCCGCATCGTGTCCGTTGGCCCTGGCACCCTCAAGCCCGACTATGACTTAAGCGGCCTCACTCTCATGCCTGGATGGATTGATACCCACATCCATCTGCAGTGGCACATGAACGCGAATCACCAGGCTGTGGCCGGCGGCGCGAGCCCGGAAGAGATGGAGCTCTACACCGCGGCCGACGCCTGGATGACGCTTGAAGGCGGCTTCACGACGGTGCAGAGCGTCGGCTCAACCTTCGACAAGCCGGTGCGCGACCTCGTCAATGAGGGCGCGCTGCCGGGCCCCAGGATTCTCACCTCGCTGATCCAGATTCAGGGGACAAGCGGTGGTCCTGAACCGCGGCACGCGTGGACAACGGATGAGTTGCGCGCGATCGTGCGCAAGAACAAGGCCGACGGTGCGGACGTCATCAAGCTCTTCGCAACTTCAGGGCTCGGCTCGGGCGGCGGACCGACCATGACGAAGGAGCAGATCGAAGCCGTCTGTTCGGAGGCGAAGGCTGTGGGGCTGCGCTCTGTCGTGCACGCCATTGGCGACGCAGGCGCGCGCGATGCCGTGCTGGCCGGATGCACGTCGATTGAGCACGGCACTTTTCTCAAAGACGAAACGCTGAAGCTAATGGCGCGGCGCGGAACAACCTTCGACCCCAATTTGCTGGTGCTGCACAACTACCTGGACAATCGGGCGAGCTTTACGTTCACAGATGCACAGCTCAAGACGATACAGGATGGGATTGCGCCGACGATCGATGTGCTGCGCCGCGCTCGAGCGCTTGGCGTGAAAATCGTATTCGGGACCGACGCCGTGGCTGGATCGCACGGACGCAACGCGGAGGAATTCATTTCTCGCGTCAATGAGGCCGGCGAGAAACCGATGGATGCGATTGTCAGCGCCACGTCGGCGTCGGCGGACGCGCTCGGAATGGGGGACCGGATAGGGACCATCGCTGCGGGATATCAGGCGGACCTTGTCGCAGTGAGAGGCGACCCGCTCAGCGATATTACGACAGTGCGCAACGTGGTGTTTGTCATGAAGGGAGGAACGGTGATCAAGAATCTTTCCCACTAGATGGCGACGAATCGCGCTGTGATATATGCAGTTTTTCAGGCGGNNATCCTCATCGACAACTCTTTCGCTTACGCCAGCGCGTGGTGGCGCTGCGAGAGCGGCTCTGCTTTTGCGGCCAGGTAAGCGTCAATGGCGGCAGCGGCTTTGCGGCCTTCTGAGATGGCCCAGACCACGAGAGATTGTCCGCGGCGCATGTCACCCGCGGCAAAGATGCGGTCCACCGAGGTCATGTAGTTGGCATTGGCGGCGACGTTGCCGCGGCTGTCAACGGCCACGCCGAACTGCTCGATCATGCCGGAGCGCACCGGGCCGGTGAAGCCCATGGCCAGCAGAACGAGATCGACATCCAGTACATATTCGGAGCCGGGAATGGGCTCGAACTTCGGCGGCGGACCGACGCGGACCAGGTGAAGCTGCTTCACGTTGCCGTTTTCGTCGCCGGTAAACTTAATGCTGTTCACGCTCCAATCGCGAATGCCGCCTTCTTCATGCGCGCCTTCGGTGCGTAGTTGCAGCGGCCAGAGCGGCCACGGCGTAGACGCGGCGCGCTGGGCGGGCGGCTTGGGCATGATCTCGAACTGGTGTACGCTGAGTGGCTTCTGGCGATGTGCGGTGCCCAGGCAGTCCGCGCCGGTGTCGCCGCCGCCGATGATGACCACGCGCTTGCCTGCGGCGCTGATGGCGATGGAGGCATCAATCTGGTCTCCTTCGCATTGGTGATTCTGCTGTGGCAGGTACTCCATGGCGAAGTGAATGCCCTTGAGCTCGCGGCCGGGGATGTTAAGATTGCGCGGCTGCTCGGCGCCGCCGCACAGCAGGATTGCGTCGTAGTGTTCGGTGAGCGATTCAACCGGCACATTCACGCCCACATGCGCGTTGGTGACAAACGTGACACCCTCTGCGCGCATCTGCTCAATGCGGCGATCGATGACGTGCTTTTCCAGCTTGAAGTTGGGAATGCCGTAGCGCAGAAGTCCGCCGATGCGATCGGCCTTCTCATACACCGTGACGGAGTGGCCCGCGCGGCGTAACTGCTGCGCGGCGGCCAGCCCCGAAGGCCCGCTGCCGACCACGGCGACGCGCTTGCCGGTGGCCTGCTCCGGAGGCTCAGGCTGAATCCAGCCCTCGTCCCAGGCGCGTTCGACGATGGAGCGCTCGATCAGCTTGATGGAAACAGGCGGCTGATCGATGCCCAGCACGCAAGAGGCTTCGCACGGGGCGGGGCAGATGCGGCCGGTGAACTCAGGGAAGTTGTTGGTGGCATGCAGGCGTCGAATTGCAGCCTGCCAGCGGCCGTTGTAGACCAGGTCGTTCCAGTCGGGGATGAGGTTGTTGACCGGGCAGCCAGTGTGGCAGAACGGCACGCCGCAATCCATGCAGCGTGCGCCCTGGTCGCGCTGCTTCTGCTCGGGGAACGGTTCGTAAATCTCAAACCAGTCGTTCACGCGCTCTTCGACTTTGCGGCGTGTGGGCTGTTCGCGCTCGATTTCCAGGAAGCCTGTGTCCTTACCCATGGTGCACCTCTGCGGCCGCCGCAAGAGGCGACGAAGTTGTGGCGGATGCGACCGCATCCGGTGAGGGATT
The DNA here is from genome assembly GCA_003166055.1 of Acidobacteriaceae bacterium. The sequence goes on along the minus strand of PMWR01000320.1, from coordinate 86,472 downwards.
GAGGCGAACGACGCCCAGAACCCGCTTGTACTCGTGCGGGAACACCTTGATGAAGCGGGCCTGCGCCTCGGCCCAGTGCTCCAGAATCCATGCTGCGCGCGGACTGCCGGTATAGTCGCGATGGCGCTCAAGCAGGCCGCGCACGCGCTCCACATCCCCATCCAACTCAAGCGGCTCCAGATCCACGCTGGCCTTGTTGCAGCGGCGCGCTGCAAAGTCGCCCTGGTCGTCGTAGACGTACGCGATTCCGCCGCTCATGCCCGCGGCAAAGTTGCGTCCCGTCGAACCGAGCACAATGACCGTGCCGTTGGTCATGTATTCGCAGCCGTGATCGCCCACGCCTTCAACGACGGCGATTGCGCCGGAGTTGCGAACGGCGAAACGCTCGCCTGCGATGCCGTTGAGAAAGACCTCACCAGTGGTTGCGCCGTAGAGAACGACGTTGCCCACCAGGATGCTTTCTTCGGGCAGAAAGCTCGAAGTCTTGGGCGGATAGGCGATGATGCGTCCGCCGGAAAGGCCTTTGCCGAGGTAATCGTTCGAGTCGCCTTCAAGCTCGAGCGTAACGCCCGAGGGAACGAACGCACCGAAGCTCTGTCCCGCGGAGCCCGAGAATTTGAAGTGGATGGTTCCGTCGGGCAGTCCGGCCGATCCGTAGCGGCGTGCAATCTCGCCGCCCAGCATGGCGCCGACCGTGCGATGCACGTTGCGGATGGCGAAACTGCCTCTCACCGGATCTTTCGATTCGAGCGCCGGCGCGGCCTTGGCGATGAGTGCGTGATCGAGCGCGGCATTCAGGCCGTGATCCTGGTCCTGCATCTTGCGCCGCGCCACGCGCGAAGGCAATGTGGGCGAGTAGAGAATCGAAGAAAGGTCGATGCCCTTGGCCTTCCAGTGCGCGTCAGCGAGAGCGGCGTCGATCTTGTCCACGCGGCCCACCATCTCGTCCACTGTGCGGAAGCCAAGCTTGGCCATGTACTGGCGCATCTGCTCGGCGATGAAGAAGAAGAAGTTGATCACGTGTTCGGGCTGCCCGGTGAAACGCGCGCGCAAGACTGGGTCCTGCGTCGCAATTCCCACCGAACATGTGTTCAGGTGGCACTTGCGCATCATGATGCAGCCCATGGCGATGAGCGGCGTGGTGGCGAAGCCGAACTCCTCCGCGCCCAGCAGCGCTGCGATGATGACGTCGCGGCCGGTTTGCAATTTACCGTCGGTCTGCACGCGAATGCGCGATCGCAGATCGTTGAGCAGCAGCACCTGTTGCGTCTCGGCCAGGCCAAGCTCCCATGGCAGTCCCGCATGCTTGATGGAGCTGAGCGGGGAAGCGCCCGTTCCTCCGGTGTCGCCGGAGATCAGCACGACATCCGCGTGCGCTTTGGAGACTCCCGCGGCTACCGTGCCCACGCCGACCTCCGAGACCAGCTTGACGGCGATGCGCGCCTTCGGGTTCACGTTTTTGAGGTCGTAGATGAGCTGCGCGAGATCTTCAATGGAATAGATGTCGTGGTGTGGCGGAGGCGAGATAAGGCCGACGCCGGGGATGGAGTGCCGCACTTTCGCGATGACGTCATCCACCTTGTGGCCGGGCAACTGGCCGCCTTCACCGGGCTTTGCGCCCTGAGCCATTTTGATCTGCAACTCGTCGGCGTTGACCAGGTAATTGGCCGTNNACGGCCGAGCGGCGCAGATCGCCGTTGGCGTCGCGTGTGAAGCGGTCTTCGCTCTCGCCACCCTCGCCGGTGTTCGACATGCCGCCGATGCGGTTCATGGCAATGGCAAGCGTCTCATGCGCTTCTTTACTGATCGACCCGAAGCTCATGGCGCCGGTCGTAAAGCGCTTGACGATCTCCTTGGCCGGTTCCACTTCTTCAAGCGGGATGGGCGTTTCAGCATACTTCAGCTTGAGCAGGCCACGCAGCGTACAGAGATGGCGATTCTGCTCGTCGAGCAGGTCGGTGTACTCCTGAAACGTGGTCGCGTTGTTGATGCGTACGGCGTGCTGCAGCTTGCTGATGGTTGCGGGGTTGATGAGGTGATACTCGCCGCCCTCGCGATATTGATAGTGGCCGCCGACAACGAGATCGGTTTCCGATTCAGTGAGCGGCTGGAAGGCGTACGCGTGCTTCATCTGGGCTTCGCGCGCCAGCACGTCGAGACCGACGCCTTCGATGCGCGATGCGGTCCCGGAAAAGTAGGCGTCGACAAGCGCGGAGTTCAGGCCGACAGCTTCAAATACCTGCGCGCCGCGATAACTTTGCAGCGTGCTGATGCCCATCTTGGAGAAGGTCTTGAGCAGGCCCTTGTTGATGGCCTTGATGAAGTTCTTCTCTGCGTATTCGCCGGTGATTTTTTCGGGCAACAGCCCGCGGCGCTTCAAATCGTGGAGCGTTTCGATGGCCAGGTAGGGATTGATGGCGCTGGCGCCGTAGCCTATGAGCAAGGCGAAGTGCATGACCTCGCGTGGCTCGCCGCTCTCGATGATGAGCGCGACCTGGGTGCGGGTCTTCTCGCGCACCAGGCGATTGTGGACCGCGGCCATTGCCAGCAGGCTCGGGATGGGCGCATANNGCGCTCAAGTCTTCGAGTGAGTGCTTCAGGCCGGCCTCGCCGTCCGCGGCGCGAAAGAGCGCAGGCAGCGTGGTGGCCAGCAGATCGCCGGAGGAGACGCGGCGCAGCTTTTCAAGATCGCGATTGGTCAGGATTGGATGCGGAAGTTTGAGCGTGTGACAGTTTTCCGGCTGCTCTTCCAGAATGTTGCGCTCGGTNNGGCGGATTGGTGACCTGCGCGAACAACTGCTTGAAGTAGTTGAACAGCGGCTGAGGACGGTCGGAGAGACAGGCCAACGGCGTGTCGGTTCCCATGGAGCCGATCGGCTCTTCGCCCTTCGCGCCCATGGGGCCCAGCAGGATTCTCAAATCTTCTTCGCTGTAGCCGTAAGCACGCTGGCGGCGCAGCAGCGTTTCATGATTCGACGCAATCACGCGCGACGGCTCGGGCAGATGATCGAGCGTAATCTGCTGGTCCTTGAGCCAGGCAGCGTAGGGCTGGCGGCCGGCCAGGTCTTTCTTGATCTCGGCGTCAGAGATGATGCGCTTCTGCACCGTGTCGACAAGGAACATGCGGCCCGGCTGCAGGCGGCCCTTCTTGCGAATGTCTTCATCCGGCACTTCCAGAACGCCGGCTTCGGAGGCCAGTACCACCAGGTCGTCCTTGGTGACGATGTAGCGGCCGGGGCGCAGGCCGTTGCGGTCGAGCGTAGCGCCGATGACGCGGCCATCGGTGAACGCAATGGCTGCGGGACCGTCCCAGGGCTCCATCAGCGAGGCGTGGTACTCGTAGAAGGCGCGCTTCTCCTCGTCCATGTCCGGATTGCCGGACCAGGCCTCGGGAATCAGCATGGCCATCACATGGGGCAGGGAACGGCCGGAGAGGAAAAGGAATTCCGCCGCGTTGTCGAGCGAGGCGGAGTCGGAGCCGTCTGGGACCACAATCGGATAGAGGTCGTCGATCTTCCTGCCGAAGGCCGGGCTCTCAAATACAGACTGGCGGGCATTCATCCAGCTCACGTTGCCGCGCACGGTGTTGATTTCGCCGTTATGCGCAATGTAGCGATAGGGGTGTGCGAGTTTCCAGCTCGGAAAGGTGTTGGTGGAGAAGCGCTGGTGAACCAGGCAAAGCGCGCTCGCGGTCAGCGGGTTGGCCAGCTCGATATAGAACTTTTCGATCTGCGGCGCCAGCATAAGGCCCTTGTAGATGATGGTGCGGCAGGAGAAGGACGGGATGTAGAAGTTCTCCTTCCCCTCAATCTCCGAGGCGGCAATCTCGTTCTCGGCGCGGCGTCGCACGCGGTAGAGCAGGCGCTCGAAGGCATCTTCGTCGGCCAGGCCACCGGGGCGGCTGACAAAAAGCTGCTCGATGTAGGGCTGTGAGGCGCGCGCTTCCCGGCCGATCGCGTCGCCGTTCACCGGCGTATCGCGCCAACCGAGCACGTTGATGCCTTCCTCGCGCGCAATGCGCTCAAGAACGCCCTCGCACTGCAAGCGGCTGTGTTTGTCGACGGGGAGAAAGCACATCGCCACGCCATACGCGCCCGGCTCGGGCAACTGCATTCCGAGTTCGCCGCACTCGCGGGAGAAGAACGTGTGCGGAACCTGGATGAGGATGCCGGCGCCGTCGCCGGTCTCCGGATCGCAGCCCGAGGCGCCGCGATGGGTGAGGTTGATGAGGACCTCGAGACCTTTGCGGATAATCTGGTGGCTCTTCTCGCCGCGAATGCTGGCAACTAGGCCCATACCGCAGGCATCATGCTCATTCCGTGGGTGATAAAGACCCTGCGGTTCAGGAGTACGATGACAATGATCCGATGTAATCATGGCGACCTTCTCAATGAATTTTGTGGTGCAGAATGCATTGCATGACCCGAAGGACACAACCGCATTGCGATTCCTGCTTGGGAATCGCCCAGATATTATGATGAGGTGGCCTGTTGTTCAGACCCTGCCGATCTGGGATTCAGCTGAACTCTCTAATATAACGAAAAAATTGGCTCTTCGCTCAACTTCCTCGCAACCAGGTGTGGGAATCGGTTCACTGACTATCTTCGAGAGTATAGGCCGTGGACTTCGACGGATATACTGTTTGCTCGAGGATAAGCATACGTTTGACGCGATTCTAGTCACGGGTGGGGCGGGGTTTATCGGCTCAAACTTCATTTTGAGCTGGGTCGAAACCAAGGGTACGCGCGTCGTGAATCTGGACCTGCTGACCTATGCGGGCAATCCAGCGAACCTTGCTGCGCTGGAAGGGGATGCACGCTACCTGCTGGCGCATGGCGACATTTGCGACGCGGAGTTTGTGGGCAGCCTGCTGCGCGAATATCGGCCGCGCGCCATCGTTCATTTTGCGGCGGAAAGCCATGTGGACCGTTCCATTGCTTCTCCCGGCGCGTTCATCCGGACGAATGTTCAGGGAACGTTTGTTCTGCTGGAGCAGGCGAAGATCTACTGGTCGGGGCTGAGCGAAACCGATCAGGCCGCGTTCCGATTCCTGCACGTATCGACGGATGAGGTCTACGGCTCTCTGAGGCCGGACGATCCCGCCTTCTCAGAGACGACCGCGTATGCTCCCAATAGTCCGTATGCGGCTTCAAAGGCCTCTTCCGATCATCTGGCGCGGGCCTATCACCACACCTTCGGGCTGCCGGTGCTTACCACGAACTGCTCCAACAACTATGGGCCGTTTCAGTTTCCTGAGAAGCTCATTCCGCTGATGATTCTGAATGCTCTTCAGGGCAGGGAACTTCCGGTTTACGGCGATGGGGAAAATGTGCGGGACTGGCTGTTTGTCGAAGATCATTGCTCCGCAATACGCGCTGTGCTCGAGAGTGGCCGGGTTGGAGAGACATATAACATCGGCGGCAACAGCGAACGGACAAACATCGACGTGGTGAATACGATTTGCGATCTTGTGGATGAGATGCGCCCCGATACCGGCGGCCGTTCGCACAGGGATCTCATCACGTTCGTCAAGGACAGGCCCGGCCACGATCGGCGCTATGCGATCGATGCCTCAAAAATTGCCCGGGAACTGGGGTGGCGGCCCGCGGAGGAGTTTGAGAGCGGGCTGCGCAAGACTGTCCGTTGGTATCTCGACCATGGCGAATGGGTTGAGAATGTGCGGACCGGCGTGTATCTCGACTGGATCAAGAAGAACTATACGGAGCGGGTCGCACTATGAAAGGAATTATTCTCGCGGGTGGGTCGGGTACGCGTCTCTATCCTGTAACTCACGTCGTCTCAAAGCAACTGCTGCCGGTCTATAACAAACCGATGATCTACTATCCGCTCAGCACGCTGATGCTGGCGGGGTTGCGCGACATTCTTGTCATCTCAACGCCGCAGGATACGGCTCGTTTTGCGGAGTTGCTGGGAGATGGCCGGCAGTGGGGAATGAATTTCCAATATGCCGTCCAGCCGAGCCCGGACGGGCTGGCGCAGGCGTTTTTGATTGGCCGCGACTTCATCGGCAACGACTCCAGCGCTTTGATCCTGGGCGATAACATTTTTTACGGTCAGGGATTCTCGCGCCAACTGCAGTCGGTAGCGGAACTCAAGCAGGGCGCGACAGTCTTTGCTTATCCGGTTGAATATCCGCAGCGCTACGGCGTTGTGGAATTCGATTCGGCAGGACACGCGATCAGCATTGAAGAAAAGCCAAAGGTTCCCAAGTCACGCTACGCGGTAACTGGCCTGTATTTCTACGATAACAATGTAGTAAGTATCGCTTCTTCTCTCAAGGCTTCTGCGCGCGGAGAGTTGGAGATTACCGACCTCAATCGGTGTTATCTGGAAGCAGGAAACCTGAACGTGGAGATTATGAGCCGCGGCATGGCCTGGCTGGACACGGGGACGCACGAATCGCTCCTGGAAGCTGGGCTCTTCGTTCATACCATCGAACGCCGCCAGGGACTGAATATAGCCTGCCCCGAGGAGATTGCCTATCGTCTGGGATTCATAACCGGCGAGCAACTGGAGGCTCTGGCGCAGCCGATCCGCAAGAGCGGGTACGGAAAGTACCTGTTGGCGCTTTTGAACGAGCCGTACTTTGCCGCGAGGGTCGTGGGACCATGAGAATTCAAGATACATCCCTTCCCGAAGTTATGCTGATTACTCCTGCGATCTACCGGGATGATAGGGGCGCATTCTGCGAGACCTATAACCAGCGCTGGATGGAGGAGGCTGGTTTACCGGTGGCCTGGCCGCAGGATAACTTCTCTCTCTCAAGGAAGAATGTGCTTCGCGGTATTCACTATCAGGTCATTCAGACCCAGGGAAAGCTGGTGAGAGTGACTCATGGCGCGGTGCTCGATGTAGCCGTGGATCTGCGCCGGAGCTCGCCAACATTCGCCCAACATTTGGCCGTTGAACTAAGCGGAGAGAACGGCCGGATGTTGTGGATCCCCCCAGGATTCGGTCATGCGTTTCTTGCACTCACCGATGGTGTCGGCTTCTCCTACAAGGTGACGGACTTTTATTCGGCCGCCGGGGAACGCACCATCGCGTGGAATGATCCGGAACTGGCAATTCCGTGGCCGATTGCAGCGGAGGACGCAATCATTTCGGACAAGGATCGCAGCGGCGCCCTGCTGCGGGATGCGGAAACCTTCCTGTAAGGTCGCCGAAAGCCCCGTTTAATCAAAATAGGACCGCTCAGCTCGGAGTGGTCAGCGAGGCGGCGCGTACCTGACGCAGCGGCAGAGCCGTGGCCGCAGTGAGCGATTGCTGAACCTCCGCAACCACGGAGAGCGCAATGGTCTCCGGCGATTCGGCGCCGAGATCGAGCCCCATCGGAGCGTGGAGCTGTTCAAGCCAGCGGTCGATTTGAGCCTGGTTGGCGGGCAGGTTGAGCAGGCGGCCTGCTTCGGCGAGGAGTTCGCGCGTGCGGCGTTGCGGACCGAGCACGCCGATATAAGTGAGCGGAAACTTGAGCGAGAGCAGCGCGGCAAGGGTGTGCGCATCCTGCTCGAAGCTGTGCGTCAGCACTAGAGCGGCATCGGTGGGCTGCAGGCCTGCGAGCGCCGGCGGCGGATCGGAAGATTGGTTGCCGGCCAGCTGTTTCATCCGCAGCACATGCACCGCATCGGCCATGGGAAATCGCGCCCGAGCCGCGAGTTGAGAGCGGCCGTCGGATACACTCACAAACCAGCCCATTTCTTTTGCGAGGGCAAGCAGCGGAATTGCATCGTCACCGGCTCCGAAGATCCAGAGGCCGGGACGTGCGGGGCGGAAATCAGCCCATGCGCCGGCCTCTGTTCCGTCGATGGAGGCCGCGCGTTCGATCGAAGTCCCGCGTTCCAACGCGGTGTCGGCCAGACCTTGAAGGTTATTCGAATGAGTGCCCGGTTCCGAATTCGCTACGGCGATATTCGTCAGCCCCGCGAAGGCGCGTCGACCAATTTGACGGCCATCGAGAATGGTGGCTACTGCGAGTGGAATGCGCAGTTCAAATGCTTGCTCCAGCGCGGTCAGCAGCGGGGCGGCGGTTGGACGGCGCTCAAGGAGCAGATGAACCACGCCGCCGCAGCCTGAGCCATAGGGCAGATCGCCATCTTCTTCCACTGAGGAGTAGCGCTGAACAATAGGGCCATTCTCGGTGAGCCACCAGGCGCGGCGGGCCACCTCGGCTTCAAGGCATCCGCCACTCACTGTTCCGGCGCGGCGGCCATCTGGGGCAAGCAACATGCATGCGCCGGGCTTGCGATAGCTGGAGCCCTCCACCGCAACGACGGTGGCAAGCACGTAGTCCACTGAGGCAGCCTCCAACTCGCGCCAGAGGGGCAGGATGCGCTCGATATCGGTCATTCTTCTATTGTCTCAGGCTTCCAGGATGGTCGACTTGAGCAGGTCTTCGATTCGCACCGGGAGTTTGCGTACGCGGACGCCAGTTGCATAGTACACGGCGGCAGTGATGGCTGGGGCCACTCCCGCCAAGCCAATTTCACCGACGCCGCGCGCGCCATAATCGCCCATGGCCGGATCAGGGTTATCTGCCACTGGGGACCTCCTGGGGAACCGCGTCCTTCTGAATATCCTAGCCGATCAGATCGGAGAATGGAGAGGCCAAATTTCCAATTGCCCGATGCGATTCCCGATACACTGGTGCGGATGCCAGTCGCCGCCATAATACTCGCCGCGGGAGCCAGCCGCCGTCTGGGCCAGCCCAAGCAGTTGCTCGTGCATGGCGGCGAAACCTTGCTTGGCCGCGCAATCCGGCTGGCCAGAGAGGCTGGCGCCGCTCCGGTGCTTGCGGTGCTTGGCGCGCATGCCGAGATGATCCGCGCGTCCGTCGAGCCGGACGGCGCGACGGTGGTGATCAATGAGAGCTGGGAGCAGGGAATCGCCAGCTCAATCCATGCCGGACTGTGTGCGTTGGACGCAGGCGTGTTGGGAGCGCTGATTCTGAGCTGCGACCAGCCTCGGCTAACTGCGGAGCATCTGCGGACGTTGATCGAGAACTTCACCGCGCAGGATGAATCCGCAATCGTGGCATCCGCGTATGCAGGCACTCATGGTGTGCCGGCGGTGTTTCCTCGCACCGCGTTCCCCGAGCTGCTTGCGCTTGCGGGCGACAAGGGTGCGCGTGCATTGCTGCTACATCCGCCTTGCCCGTTGATCGCGCTGCCGTTCCCAGGCGGTGAAGCAGATATTGACAAGCCCGAGGACCTGGCTCTGCTTCAGTAACTCATTAGCTTGCCGTTATAAGTCGGAAGTCACCGTGTCAAGGCGCGGGAGTTGCGCCGGAGTTCCTGATGCCCACGGTCGCTTTTCTCTCATCGATCGCGGTGAGATTCCAATTATTCCAGTCTAGGCTGCTCCCAAATCCTGTAACTTAGGAAAGTTTTTCAACTGCCGGGAGAGAACGCTCGCCGCAGGCTTTTTCAGAGGTGCTTTCGTCGCGTCTTCCGCCACAAAGCACCGGGGCCTCTCCATGTGTGGAGAGGCCCCGGTGGTTGAGACAGGTTGTTGGTTCGCCGGACTACTGTTCGGTGATAACCGTGAAGTCCGCAGTCTTAACTACCGGTCCGGATGTTGCAGTTACGGTAACCAGGGCTGTGGTGGGCTGAGTGGAAGACGACCCGCCGCACCCTGTGAACAGGCTCAGGCCGATGACGCTGACTGCAAGCAGAACGATCATCTGCAGGCGGCGGCGCTTCCTGAACCCAAAGAGGCATAGAGCAACTGCCAACGTCGCCCCTGGGAACAGGGCGGTGTTGTTGGGGACGGCTGCGGCAGCAGAGCCGCCGGATACCGTGAGAGTTGTTGTCGAAGTCAGGGTGCCAGTTGTGGTAACGCTTGCCGGAGAGAAGCTGCAGGATGCACTGCCGGAGCAGGCAAACGTAACCGGCGTATTCAACGGATTCTGAGGCGTTACCGATACGGTGATGGTACCGCTCGACTGTCCTTTTCCGATGATGACGAAGGGCGGAGTCAGAGCGAGCGTGAAGTTCGGCGGTATCGCGGATACGACGTAAGTGGAGGAGCCGACGGCACTGTTCGTGTAGCCAGTCTCCACCGCGATAGCGTTGATGACTGTCGTGACTCCGACCGTCGCCAGCGCGACTGGGGTAGTGTACTTGGTCGACGTTCCGGTGCCTGCTCCCGGCGTTGAGCCGTCGGTGGTGTACCAGATTGTCGCTCCTGAGGTGGTGGTTGAGATGGCGACAGTTGTTGCCGTCCCGTAGAACGTGCCGCCTGCCGGTGTGAAGGTGGGTGTTGCGACCGCGCCTTCGGAAGCGAAGGTAACCGTCACCGTCGCTGCCGCAGCTGCGGAATAGTCGGTATTGCCCAGCTGGTTAGCAGTCACAACAACGGCGCCGAAGGCGGTTCCCGTCGGTGTCAGTGTGGTGCCGCTAAGGGTTGCGATGGTACCGCCGGACGTGACGGCGAGTGTGACCGCATTGCCCGATGCGCCACCCGTTGCGGTGATCGCGGATGTGGTTGGATACGTGGGACTGGTTGGGGACGCGCTGATGGTGATGGCTTGCGCGGCCTGGCCGACAGTGATGGACGCCTGCACCTGGGTCGCTGCCGTGTAGTTGGCATTGCCCAGTTGGTTCAAATCGAGAACGATCGTGCCGATCCCGGTTGCCTTCAGGGTGCTGCCGGTGAGGGTTCCTGCTCCAGAGGTGCTTGANNCGGCAGGGTGGTCGATGTTCCGTACACCATTGTCGCAGGCAAGGTGGGCGGGGTGATGGTCTGGGTGGCCTGGGTGACCACGATGGACACCTGCAGGTAGCCCGCAGAGTAGTTAACGCTGTTGACAACGCCACCGGCCTGGTTGATGTCGATTACGACCGTGCCGACGCCGGTGATGGTCAACGTCGCTCCGTTCGTTCCGGTGATTGTTGCAGCGCCAGCAGCGCTTGTTGTGTCAAGCGAGAAGACCACCGGATTACCCGATGCGCCGCCAGTCGCGCTGAGCGTGTAAGGCCCACCGCCAAAGGCAACGGGCGAAGTGATCCCGCTGAAGCCGGTAATGGGTTGTGCGGTTGAGGCGAGGGCGGTAAGGGTAGCCGTACCAGAGCCGCCGTTGGTCGTGTCATCCACGGTCAAGGTTGCTGTAACGGTACCCGACGCAGCGGCGCTGGGGGTGTAGGTGATGGTCTGCGAGATGGAAGAAGCATCTCCAAAGGCCATAGATCCGCACCCTGGGGCGGTTGCGGGCACCGTGAAGTCCGTGTCTTTGCCGCTGCTGACGCCAGAGAAGCTGAAGGTCAGCACGGGCGATGAGACGCAGGAAAAGTTATCGAGCACGCTGATGGTGGCCGTAACCGGAGTTGTAGACGAGGCCGAACCGGTAAACGCCACCGAGCCGATGGAAGCGAAGCCGATCGTGTCGCCGCCGTTGGTGTTGTTGTAGGAGGCAAAGTAGAAGTTGCCCTTGCCGTCCGGGATGATGACCTTCGCGCCCTGGGCCACGACTGGAATCGGGTTGGCGTAATCGAGGGTTCCCGATTGGTTCAGGATCTCGTAGATGCCGGTGTACTGATCGGCAAAGAAGACGTCGCCCGCAGCGTCGGTCGCGACCCCGTCGAGCTCGTTGTTGTAGTCGCAAGGAGGCGCGCCGCAGCCCGGCGTCAAGGTTTCGAGAAGCGTCGGAGCGGCGGCATAACCCGTCGTCACCCCGCCGTAACCCGCTCCCGAACTGACAGGCAGTTCGTACAGATCCCCATAGTGGTTGTAGCCGTTACCTTTAACGTCGACGTCGGTGTCGGTGAAGAAGACATTGTCCGAGGCATCCACGGCAATGCTGCCGATGTAGAGCTGATCTCCAAGGGTATCGGGAGCAGGTTCAGTCCAGAGCACGACCGGTTGCGTCAGTGTGGCGCCATACAGACAGCTGGCAGGGCACTCAAGAACGGAGAATGCACCGCTTGTTGTAGCGGTCGAGCTGGTCTCGTCATCGCCGGTGATGAAGAGATTGCCCTTCGCGTCGAAGGTCAGGGCGGCGACGCCAAAGTAGGTGGTCCCACCGCCGGGAGTCATCTGGCAGATTCCCGCGGTGTCTGGGGCTAGTCCGTCCCCGGCGCAGGCGGGAATCTTAGCGATTAGCGCAGCGGTGGCAGGGATGGTTGGATACGTTCCATCGGCGGCCATAGGGAATTTCAGGATGTTGTTGTCGTACTCATTGGAAGCGTAGAGGTAGTTCTGGCTGTCGATGACCGTGGCACCCGCGCCGCCCCACTTGGTGCTGCCAATATTCGTGACAACGGTGCCACCGGCGGTGAACTCCAGGAGACTGTTTCCGTAGGAGCCGCCGATCACAAGGGTGCCCTTTGAATTGACGCCTCCCGAGCTGCCGCCCGCAGAGTCGCTGCCATAGACTCCTGAGCCTCCGGCGGGAATGAATTGCTGTCCCCACGTAATCTGGTCAACCGAGATAGGGGACGGGCCTTTAGCGCCGACGGTTGTCGAGGCGCCCGACGTGGTATCGGTCACAGTGAGGCCAGCGCTGGGCGCAACGGTTTGGCCGGTGCCCAGGGCCAAGGTGACGGTCAACGGGACAAAGGAGCCATTTCCCAGAATCGTGCCGCCGCAGGTTCCTTGAACGGCTGTGTAGTCGGTGTTAGAGAAGGCCGTGGTCAAAGTTGGGGTGCAGGGTTCCGAGTTATCCGCCACGATGAGGTTTGCAGTCGTCGTAGTCGGCGGATTGCCAGGGAAGGTCGGTCCGTCGAGCGAGACATAGAAAAGCGAGTCCGCGCTGTTCGCATTGCTGTAGCCGATAGCGAAGAAGTTGCCGTAGCCGTCCTGCGCCAGGAGGTTCGTGCCCAGGTTGTTGACCGCGTACAGGCTCGTTGGGTCGGCGACGCCATTGTTGTCGTTCAGCGCGAAGATGCCGCTGTTAGCGATGCCGATGTAGATTTTGTAGCTCTTTACGTTCGAGGTTGAAGGTGTTGTCGAGACGACGAGCGCATCGATTTCGTTGTTACTCGCAGGGCTGTTGGTGAGGGTCTTGACGACGGTCGGAGTCGAGCTGAAAGTTTTGCTGGTGGCTGTGTAGGCCAGTTCGTTCAGATCGGAGTAGAGGATGTTACCGCCAGTTCCCAAAGCGGCGGCATCGGTGAACCAGAGGTTGCCCCAGGGGTCAAAGGCGATGGCGCCGATAAAGAGCTGGCCGGTGGTTTTTGGAGTGGCGCTGTCAGGCTCATTGAAGATCAGGACGGGAGCCGTGAACGTTGGGCCATAGAGGCATGCCGTATCGCACTGATAAATCGCATAGGGTATGGCGGATGAACCGTACAGGCCGGCCTGATCGTCAGTGGTGAAGTACAGATTGCCCTTTGCATCCCAGGCGAACCCGCCCACGCCCAAATAGCCGAGCTTCCCTGGGCCAGGTACCAAGCACTCTCCCGCCGCCGTGTCGTCCGCAACCACACCGTCGCAGGTGGGCAGGGTGTTCGTCTTGGACGGATCGACGGTAAAGGTGTAGGTTCCATTGGTGCTTACCGGAACCTTTATGATGGTGTTGCCATACTGGCCGCCCACGTAGAGGAAGTTATTGCTGTCAATGCCGATATCGCCGGCATTGCCGTAGGGTCCAGCTTCGGTCTCGGCATAGCCTGGCCCGCTGAACTGGACAATTTCTCCGCCATACGTCGTGCTGGCGACGATGGTGCCACTCGAGTTGATGCCCCAAGAGCCGCCGGCGCCAACATCTCCGGCCATCACGCCGCCAGTCGGGAATGCCGGATAGGCGGTGACCTGGGTGACCACTATTTGTCCTGAAACCGAGCTCGCGGTAGCCGCGAACAGCAGAATAGTCAGTACCGACAGCAGGGCCGCACAACTTCCCCGCGATGAATAGGCATGATGAAATCTCTTCCAAATCGTTTGCATCTCTAATCCTCCGATGAGAGTTGTTTCAGAATGGGGAACGTGGTTTGCGTTCCGCGCTGTCGTTCGATCGCACATGCTAAACTCCGGCCATCTCTGGCTTCACCGGAGGCCCCGCCTGTGTCGATAGCTCAAGTTCCTACCCTCCATTGGGCGAGCGTCCCTTTTATTGCACCCCCCACAAGCCGCCCCTCCCTGCACTGCTGAATCCGACTCTCTGCCAGTGTGGTAACGATATCCAAGAACATGACAGATAGCCGCAATCTCAAGACAGAATCCACCGCTTCGCGATTTGCATTGTTCCAGGCAGGCCCCCTAAACCACAGCCGACACAATTGAACTGATGTGGAAACATGGAAGAACCCTGGCCGAGCAACTCACACTACACTCGCCAACCTGATCGTCGACGATCAGGCCGCCAAAGCCCCTCCACATTTACTGCCGAGGTGTGCCATAGAAAACAATGCAGGAGCATATTCAACTCCGCCAGCGTCATTGTCAAGTGGATTTTTTTCGCCGAAGGGGACTGAAGCCTGCGATTCACTTCGGAGGAACTTCAAGAAAATCAACAAGCTGCCGCGATTTCATCGAGCCGGGACGGCTTCTCCCCGGAGCCATTTGGCGCGCAAATATCGCAGAACCAGTATCTTGCAGAAAAGCGATTTAGTTAATGGAAGGCGATTCAAACGATCGAAAACGCTTGTTGCAGGCTGCGTAGAGGGTGAACTTTGGAGCCCTTTTGCCGCACTTCAGAGACTCAACTTCGGCTCCTGAATTGTGCACGGCAACCACCAGCCGATCCCTTTTGCTCTGAAGTGGACAGCCGTGGTGTGTACGATTTGTTCGATCCAGCATCGCTGGAAATTCGGTTGCGTGGAGTTGATAAATTGATTTAGTATCCACTCGCCGCAAGAAGTTGAACTGGATGGGCCTCTAAATGATCCATCGCAGGCCTAGGCGCTTGCTGGAATCAGAGGACGCCGGACGACGAGTTCAATGTCGAGCTAGTACGCAAAGGTTTCGTTCGGGGTTGCGAGCTGGACTGGCCATTCTCTCCGCCCATAGCAAATCCAAGGAGAACTCTTATCATGCGTCCCATGCGTCTCGGAATGGCTTGCCTTTTGGCGTCCGCGCTCCTGGTTTCAGGATGCGGTGGCTCATCTACGCCGCCGCCCGTCGCTCCAACGGTCACCGCGGTTACGCCTGCAACCGGGGCCACGAACGTAGCAGTCAATGCAACCATTACTGCAACCTTCAGCGAGGCGATGATGTCGTCCTCGATCACTGCTTCGACGTTCCAATTGACGGGGGCCGCGGGCGCGGCGGTTTCAGGAACTGTCAGCTACTCGAATTCCGTAGCAACCTTTATGCCATCGGCGAGCCTGGCTTACAGCACACAGTACACGGCGACCATTAACACTGGAGCTTTCAGCTCGTCGGGCGCGGCGCTGGGTGCGAATTATTCCTGGACCTTCACGACGGCCGCGGCTCCCGTTCCGCCCACTGTGACTGCAATTACGCCTCTTAGTGCGGCCACAGGAGTGGCCATCGGCACGACCGTGACGGCGACCTTCAGTCAGGCGATGAACTCGTCGACGATCACTCCGGCAACCTTTACGCTAACCGGACCGGGAACAACCCCAGTTTCCGGAACCGTTACCTATACCGCGACCGGCTCGGTGGCAACTTTCACGCCGTCGGCAAATCTGGCTTACAGCACCCAGTACACGGCGACCATTACCACCGGCGCTCAAGACTCGACAGGAACGCCGCTGGCCGCGAACTACACCTGGACCTTCACCACTGTCGCGGCTGCGCCCACGGTCACCGCTGTCACGCCGGCAAGCGCGGCCACGGGAGTGTCTGTAAGCACAACCGTAACGGCGAACTTCAGCGAGGCGATGAACTCGTCCACAATCACTTCTTCGACATTCACCTTGACTGCGGCTGGCGGCGCGTCGGTAACCGGGACTGTCTCCTACGCCGCGACCGGCTCGGTGGCCACTTTCACGCCGAACGCAAATCTGGCTTACAGCACCCAATACACGGCGACCATCACGACGGGAGCTCAAAGCTCTTCTGGACCGGCGCTGGCTGCGAACTATACCTGGACCTTCACCACGGTCGCAGCGCCCGCGCCGACGGTCACTTCCACGACTCCGGCCAACAGCGCGATGGGGGTGTCCGCAACCGCTCCGATTATCACGGCGGCCTTCAGTCAGGCGATGAACCCGTCGACGCTCACCTCTTCGACATTCACCTTGACCGCGGCTGGGGGCGCGCCGGTCACCGGGACTGTTACCTACACCGCGACCGGTTCGGTGGCCACTTTCGCTCCGAGCGCAAATCTGGCTTACAACACGCAATACACGGCCACCATCACCACGGGAGCGCAAAGCTCGGCGGGAGCGGCGCTGGCTGCGAACTATCCCTGGACCTTCACCACGTCTGCTGTTCCGCCCACAGTTCTTAGTGTCACGCCTGCTAGCGCGGCCACGGGAGTAGCAGTAACCACAACCGTAACGGCGACCTTCAGTCAGTCGATGAATCCATCCACGATCAATTCTTCGACATTTACCTTGGCGGCTGCCGGGGGCGCGGCGGTCACTGGAACTGTTACCTTCGCCGCTTCCACATCGGTGGCAACCTTCACGCCGTCGGCGAGCCTGGCTGTCAGCACCCAGTACACGGCAACCATTACCACCGGAGTTCAAAACGCGGCGGGAACGGCTCTGGCTGCGAACTATACCTGGAGCTTCACCACTGCCGCTGCAAATCCGAACCTGGAGACAGTCGATTTCACCGACACTCTTCAGACTATCCGCGGATTTGGCGGATCGACGGCCTGGCTCGGACAGATGCCCGCGGCCGTTGCCAAGGCTCTGTTTAGTCCGACGAATGGCCTCGGCCTCAGCATTCTAAGGGTGCGCATCGATCCCACGGGCACGGCGGCCAACAACTGGGTAACCACCAACCCCAGCGATGGTGGAAACTGGCTTGAAGAGGCCACCAACGGTGGGTTAGCCATCCTCAACAACCCAAATGCGATCGTCTTCGCAACGCCGTGGACGCCTCCAGCCACTTGGAAGCTTAATGGCACCAATACCACTGTTGGTGGCGTTGACTATAACGAAACCTTCAACAGCAGTTGCAGCCCAGCCGACTACTGCGGCGGTTACCTCGATCCAAATCACTATTCCGACTACGCCAACTATCTGGAGGATTTTGTCACCTACTTCAATTCCCAAAACTCCTTCAATCTCTACGCCATTTCGATGCAGAACGAACCGGAGGAGAATGTCTCCTATGAGTCCTGCGTGTGGACTCCTGCGCAGATGGACGCCTTCATTGACTCGCTGACTGCGGGCGGCGCAACGAACCCGCTGACGGCGAAGCTCATCATGCCGGAGTCAGATACCTTCAAAACGTCCTACACCAACCCGATCTTCACCGGCTCGGCTGTTGTGGACTCGGCCGCGTACAACAACATCGGCGTCATTGGCGGCCACATCTATGGAACCACGCCCTTCCTCTATCCGCAGCCGTCTGGAGTCACCCAGAAAGAAGTCTGGATGACCGAGTTCGGCCCCTTGAGCTCAGCGCAGCTTACCTGGCCCCAGGCCCTGACGTTTGCCCAGAGCATCCATCAAGCCATGACCATCGCCCAATACAACGCCTATGTCTGGTGGGGGATCTTCGGCGACTCCACCGGCAGTTGTGCAACCGCAGCCGGCACCTGTGGCTTAGTCGACAACAGCGGGAATCCATCTGTGGTGGGCTACGTGATGGGCCAGTACTCCAAGTTCGTTCAGCCGGGCTATTCGCACGTGGGTGTGACGGCCTCCGCAAACGAGTCCGCGAATGTGCTCGTCTCCGCCTACACCGGGACCGAGAGCGGGACTCAACACTACGTCATCGTGGCAATCAATATGGGCACAAGCGCCGTGACCCAGGCCTTCGCAATTCAGAACGGAACCGTGACCTCGGTGACACCCTACCAGAGCACTTCGGCCGCCGGCTTGGCGCTGCAAACTGGGGTCAGCGTGACGGGCGGCCAGTTTACCTACACACTGCCCGCGCAGAGTATCACGACGTTTGTCGAGTAAGCCGATTGTTCATCCAAACCGCGCTGAAGATTGTTCTAGCAGCAATGGAACGATCCTCAGCGTGGTTTTGTCTGCGCGCTGCGGAGAATGCTGCAAAGAGGCAGCCGCAAGGTTCGCGCCAAGGCGCCGCCAATGTTACTCGGGGAACCCCGCAAGAACAGAGTCTGAACCAGATCGCGGGCGGTTTCAGGGGCTATGCAGACGGCAGCCAGAAGTATGATCGCCGTACGGCAATACGTTACGTCCATGAGAAGGTCAACCATGTTGACCAAGATGTTCAGCGGCCAGGCTCCCACGCCAGACTTCAAGCCAGGCCGTTATCTCGATGAGCAGGTATTCCGCTTAGCAGACGCTGACCGCTTGGCCCTAGTGCGCCGGTAAAGGAGGGGAGCTTACCTGGGACCGGCTTATCTTTCTTTATTGCGGTCGTTCGTTTGAGTTTGCGCTACCTGGGTGCGGTAAAGCTGCCAGCCCCTCTCGGATCTTCTCAGGCTCCGCACCGTATTTGCGCATGATGCGAGCCGCGAAACTGCTTTCTTCTCGCAAGAGCCCCAAGAGCAGGTGCTCGGGGCCGGCACGCGAAGACCACAGCATATCGGCCTCTTCCCGCGCATGGGTTTGAGCTCGTTTACATTCTTCGGAGAGGGGCGGTCTCATCGCCGTTGAGGATACTTCCAGCGGCAAAACGATCTCGCCAGTGCGCAGAGTCTCTTCGATTTCCGTTGAAACAGCCTCCTTCGAAATCGCCAGTGGCATGAAGAGGCTCCAATGCTTTTTCTGCTCACGGAGGATGACCAACAGGAGGTGTCCGGTTTCTACTTCTGGTGAACCGGACCGTTTGGCTTCGAATTGAGCGAAGAAAATGAGCCGCCGCATCTTTTCACTGGTACGGTTAGACCAACCGCCGCCGTTTCCCGGGTCTCTACCGAGGCGAGCACCAGGCGCGGCCTTGTCCGCCATCATCTCCATAATCTGGTCGCCCAGGTCGCTGGCATCCTCGCCATCGGAGCATTCAAGCCGATTTCTGATCTCAGCGATCTTAGCGCTTTCAGAGGGATGAGAAGTGTCCAAGAGATTCACCATTCTGTTCAGCGCCCTGAGCTTATGCTCCTTTTCCGATGGTGGTTCGTAGGGAACTGCCGTTAGTTGGAAGCGGATCAGATCGAGGTCCGCGCCGCGCTCGCGGAGCATTCGCGCCGCGGTGCTGTTCTTCTCACGCAAGATGGCAATGAGCAAATTGTCGATGCCGATGTTTTCCTGTCCTGCCCGCTCTGCCTCTTCAGCCGCCATCGCGATTACACGCTCGTATTCCTCGGTGCGTTCCGGCCGCGCCGCCGATTTGGGGATTTCCTCGCCCCTGGCAAAGTTCCGCCGAATCGCTTCGAGAAAAGGGTCGCCAGTAACTTCGGTCTTCATAAAACGGTTCAGGAACCCAGGATTTTCGCGCATGATTCCAATGAGCAAATGCTCCGTCTCGATGTTTTGTGAGGCAGACATTTTGGCAATGCCATAGGCAATGACAGCAGCTCCTCGCGCCTCGGGCGTCAGCCGTTCGGACATCTTCTCCTAACCTCCAGCCAGGAGCTTCCGCACAATGATGTTGCCAGTCAATGCGCTCGGAAAAACTCTCGGCGAAACGATCATTGTAATCTGCNNCCTGTCTGGAGGGCGAGGCCTGGACGCTTAGGGCCAATGGGCCCTGACGGGCGCACAAATTAAAGCGGGAGCGATGGCTCGCTCCCGCTCGTTACAGTGTGGGTTCGGCTACTGACTAACTGTTACGTTGACGGTAAACGGCAGAGACACATCGTTTCCGTTCGCTTGCACGATGACGGTTTGCGCGCCAGAGGTTCCAGGATTTGTGGTAACCGTCAGAGACCCGGTTTCCTTGGCTGAAACCGTAACCCAGTAGCTCCCGGCCGGCGTAACACCGGTTGTTTTCGTCGAACCCAGAGTCGTGGTGCTGCATGCGGTGATGCCGGCCATAGCGGCTCCGCAAAGCAATAGACTGACGACCGTCAGAAGAACCCTCAATCGCGAGGCCCTCTTGCGGAATGCGAAGCCGAGGAAGCCCAACCCGAACAGCGTCGCGAGTGCGAGGCTGCTCTTGTCCGCTGCATTACGACTGGCAGTGAGATTTGGGCTTACGTTGGTATTGATGGTCACCAAAACCGTGCCGGGCCCAAGGCATCCATCAACGGCAGTGCAAGGCGTTGTCCCACTGCTCGAATGATTGGACGAATATCCATTTACGGACCCAGGCGCAGGGCCGATATCGATGGCGCAGTATGCGGGCGCCGCGGAAGTGCTCGTAGCGCATTCCAGTCCACCGGGGTTCGTCATGAAATTTGGATCTGCTGCATTCGGAGTTGGATAGGTAAAGGAGCACGTTGCGTACGCCGGCAGACCTTGGCACTGCAAGTCGATCGGCATCGACCAGTTAAGGTTGCTCGTGTCGTTGCGTCCCGCATATCCATATCCCAGGACCGAAGTTAACGTGAGCGTCGCCGACGCCGAGGATCCGGAAGCCACAGTCAGCGAGGCCGGGCTGGAGCTGATCTGGACCATCGGACTGCGCAGCGCCCATATTCCTATGGCGCTTCCCGTGACCTGCGTGAAGTTGGGATTGGTGCTGACAAGGTCGTTATAGGTCCCCGTATAGACCGGAGTAACCGTGTAATAGGTCATGATATCGGGGATTGTGGTGTTGCTTGTGCTGATCGTCGCGCATGAAAGTGCCATCGAGGCATCCCCGGTGTCAGACACGTCGATGATCGATGAGCTGCCCGCATCGTTGCCGCAGAGGGACACGCCGCTCGCACTTTCATAGTTCACTGATCCATAGTTAAATCCTGTCTCCACATTCGAGCTATTGTAGATGGCTGTACCGATCATGGGAAAGCCGGCCTCTGTCGGCGCGACAGTAACAGGATAGGTGTAAAGCCAATCGTTGACCGATCCGTCGTATGGCTGATCGCCACCGCAACCCGCGGCGCACTCCCCTCCAAGGATCAGGTAACCCGAAGGATTCCCGGAGGGCTGCCCATAGCTATACGAGGTGGTGCAACTGGAGCCGGAGCCCGCCGTACACGGGAGCGTATAGGCCTCCAGTGGAATCGAAGGGAGCCCGGTCTGGGGCAACGTTAAGGTTGTGGGCTGGGTTATCGTGACTGCTACCGCCGCAGTGATGGAGGCGGCCTCCGTGTTGCTGGAGTGCTCGTAAATGTAGGTCGCATCTCCGTTGTATTCGGCTGTGAACGAATACGACCCAATGGGAAGCATGGTTGGATTGAACGAGGCCGCCGCATTGGTGAGTGGCAGAGTGATTGTGTACGGGTCTGGCAGAGCTGGATTGGTAACAGGAACATTGCTACCGGGAATGACCGTAAGGGTCACGGTCCCCGTTAATGGTTGGGTGTTAGCCGCAGTGGGCGCGACGACCACCGAAATCGGGATCCCTTCGATGCTGCCGTTGGCGCCCACAGTCATCGTAGTCGTTGTAGCGGCCAACGTCGGAGCCACGCCTGTGCTGTTCACGCCCACGGGAGTATTGGCCACATCGCCCTGAACCAGAACCTCGCCTGTCAGAGTGCCTCCGTCGCCGATACCGGAGCTGAAGGTGATGGTCACTGTGCAGGTCGAGTTGATGGCGATCGAATTGCCGATGCATGTGTCCGCTGTCTCGCTATAGTCGGCGGTATTTGAGTAACCCGTGACCGTCAGGGGTGCATTGCCATAGTTCAGGAGCGTCGCCGTTTGTGTCGTAGACGAACCTGCGGACGGAGCCGGATATGAGTCGGCGGTCAGGGTTCCGAAATTAATAGACGCGCTGGCGCTGGTCAGGTTGACGTCCAGCGCGCTCCCGTCCGCCACGTAAATGTTGCCCAGAGAATCCAGGGCCACAGACGCCGGATTCGTGACGGCGCTCGCTACGTGTGTTTTGTCGGCGATGTTAAGACTGCCGCTCACGCTGGGAACACGAATCGTCCCGCCCGCCATGGCAACGTAAACCGAGCCCGAGGGATCGACCGCGAGGCCGGTCACGCCAGCGAGGCCGCTGAGCACTTGAGTCTGGGTTCCGGTCGGCGCGACTTCGTACACGCTACCGCCGTCGACTACATAGAGATTATCGTTAGAATCCACCGCTATCGCAGAAGGTGTGCTCACCGCGGTACCGGAGACGTATACGATTTGCGAACTCAGCACGCCGGGCAGGCTGGTGTTCCAGCCTGTGCTGAAATTCTCCAGCTCATAGACTTTCTGGTTGCTCACGTCCGATACAAAGAGATTGCCAAGGCCGTCCGCAGCCAGCAGAACCTGTGAGCCGAAGGTCAAGCCGGTCTTCAGCGTCACCTGGCCCTTGGAATTCAGGCCCGCGGCGGTTTCCGGAACCTCATAGAGGCTGCCGCTGTCAGCGATGAAAACATCGCCGGCTCCATCGACCGCAACGCCCGTCGGAGCTTTGAGGCCTGTACCCACGGAAGTCCCCGCAGCGCCCGCTGCCGAACCCGCCGGGTACAACTCCACCGCGCCAAGGCCCGAATCAGCCACATAGAGATTGCCGGCCGCGTCCAGGGCTATTTGACTGGGCGTCTTGAGGCCGCCGGCGATTGTCGACTGCGCCGGCTCCATAAACTGCACAGCGGCGCTCGTTCCAGTGCCCCCAAGGGGGATGGAAGCCAGCAGATTGCCCTTCGCGTCCAGCATGACCAAGGTGGCGGAAACTTTACCCGCTGCGTGGGGATTGAAGCTTACAACAACAGGGCAGTACGTCAGTGCAGCATTAGCTGTACCGACGGCGCAGTTTGCCGAGCTGCTGCTGACGATCGTGAAGTCCAGATTACTCGAACCGGCTTCCAGCACCTCTATCGTGCCGGGAGTCGTGCTTGCATTGAAACTGAAGTTGATACTTTTCTGTGCGGGTTTGCTTGTCCCAACCGTCTCCGCGCCAAATGCGGCGGCGTTGAAGGCAACTTTCACGGGGTCGCTGGTGTTGTTCTGAATGGAAGGAACGAACACGTACCCGTCATTACCCGTCACCCCGACTGACCCTTGAGCGATCACAGAGGTCAGCAGCAGAGCCGCGCTGGACGAAGTTGAGCCGACGGGTAGCAAAAAGACGCCGTCCGTGCTGTCGCCGATATAAATATTCCCGGCACCATCGACGGTCACTCCCGTCACGCTGGGCAGACTGGGATCGATTCGCTTGAGGCCCGAATCCGACGTCAGTCCGGTTGTTCCGGCGGGAATCTCGTAAGCGCCAACCAAAGCGCCCGAACCTTGCTCGACAAAATAGATATTGCCTGTCGGGTCCTCGGCAATCGAGATTGCCGTTCCCTTCAGGCCTGTGATGATTGAGGTCGCCGCTCCTGCCACCGGGGCGGCCGGCGATCCAGAGACCGCGATACTGGCGATCCCGTTCCCGGTCGAGCCGCTGGTTCCGATCAGGACACTGGTATTGCCGATTCCGATTCCCCACGTCTGCACCCCGGTCCCGAAATTGTAGAAGCTGGGGGCGGTCGTGCCGCAGGCGCTTGAAGAAGGGGCTTTCGATGTTAACGCGGCCAGACCATCCCATGTGCCGGTGACAGTGTCGTAGGGATATATCAGCACGCAAGTGCCGCCCTCGATATACAGATTGTTGGCGGTGTCGATGGCGATTCCCGGGGTCACAATGCTGTTGGTGGCGCTACTGCCGGCGAGGCCGCCGGAGCCAACGAGCGTCTTGAAAGTTACCCCGCCGGCAGGCAACTCATACAGCGCTCCGTTCGTATCGTCCTCGACGAGCCAGTCCCCGAAAGTATCGGTAGCGGTGTTCGCGATACTCCCAATGCTGGTTTGCGCCGGCTGAGCCAGCCCGGTGGCGAAACTCGCGATGGCCGTCGGCGTGGTCTGCGCCCAGGCTCCCGCGCAAAACCCTGCGGCTAGGAACAGGAACGTCAGCGCAAATCCGGAGAACCGGCGCAGCGACATGGATGAATTGCTGAACATAACATTTCCCCCTGGAAGACTCATACCAACTTTGTTCGTAACCTCAAACCGCAGCATGAACGGACCTGAATTCCGCGGCTTGCGGAGGGCGGCTGCCCGCCCTCCATAAGCCACTTCGCACCGGCATCTATTGGGCCGCCTGAATCGTCACGGGTATTGTGAAGGGCAGTGACTCCTGCGCACCCGACGATGGATCCGTGACCAAAATGCTGACCTTATAAGTACCGGCCGGAGTTGTGTACACCGGAACCTTGATTTGCTGCGTGTAACTGTTGTTGGTGCAACCGCCAAAGCCCATGACGGCCCCGATCAGCAACAACGCAAGAGAGACACTGTTGAGCAGCTTGTGGTTGAAGATCGCCCTCCTTCGCAACGCCAGCCCGAAGAGTCCGAGACCGAGGAACCCAGCCGGAATCAGCGGTGAGGTGCCCGGCCGATTGGCCGGCACATTGGCTGCGGTCGCCGGCGGCAGGTTTACCGGGATGTTGGAGCTGATGGTAACCACGGTCGTAGTAATTCCGCTGCACGGAATCGCGGTTGTGCCGGGGGGCGCACAGATAACAGGGTTAGGAACGCTGAATGTACACTCGGAATAGTACGGAAGCGTGGAGTTGTTGCACGCGATGTTGGCGCCATTCGGGGCCGAGAACCCAGCAAGCGATTGCAAGGTGATGGTACTCGCCACCGGAGTCCCGGCTGAAGTCGAGACCGAAGTCGGGCTTGCCGTGATCAGCACGCTGCTCGGAATGACCTGGAACGCGATGGCCGAAGAAGTGACGGAAGCGAAATTCTGATCGCCGCTGAAGACGGCGGTGATAGAGTAGGATCCGTTCGCCAATGTGCTTGTGTTGAAGACTGCATTCCCGTTCGCATCCAGCGGGGCGGTTCCCACGGCCTGAGAGCCGTTCATGAAGGTAAAGGTGCCCGACGGCGACCCGAGCGACGAGGAAACGTTAACCGCAAGGGTGATTGAGTTTTGTCCGGTCTCGACATAGTAGATGCCGTTGAAGCTGTTGGGGCTGACGCCGAGGGGCTCGCTCAGTGTGATTGTCGGCGCCGCCGGCGCAACAGTAAACGTCACGGCGCTGCTTGTGCTCTTTTGCATCAGTTGAGCAACATTTCCGCCATATTGGGCCGTCACGCTATACCCGCCGCCCTCGATCCCAGTCAGGTTGAATGTTGCGGTGGTGCCCGCATCGGTACCCGAGGCGGTCCCTGTTTGCGTAATGGGTTGTTGCGTGCAGCCCACGGCTGTGCAGGCGACCGTCAGTGTGACCGGCCCCGATGGAATGTTGGTATTGGGGGGGGTGGTGGAAGTCGGTTCCGGCGTGACGGTCACAGTGACCGTCGTGCCCCCAGGGTAAGTCGTGGTAGCCGGGTTGAGGCTGACGGCCGTTTGAGTCGGCTCGAGGTTGGCTGTGGCCTGGCCCTCCAGCGCGGCAGTGATGTCACCCGCAGGAACGTTACCCGCGTTCGTTGGGACCGTCATGGAATCGCCGGAATAAGCGCCTTTCGTCGGCGGCGTGAACCCGATTCCCAGCGTGCAAGACGAGCCGGTAGCCACGGGCGTCGCGCCCGTGGTATCGCATGCAGTCCCACTGTTGGAGGCTACCACTGAGAAATCGGCGGCATCGTTACCGGAGAATGTGGGGTTTCCGGTCAACGTGAGAGGCTCGTTGCCGATGTCAAACAAGGGGACGTCCTGTTGGGTGAGAACAGTAGGGGTAAGGCCTACACCAAAATTCACCAATCCTGTGACGGCCAATTCGAACAGGTTCGGGGTACTGTTTGTCATGTCGGAAACATACAGATTTCCCGTCTGATCCAGGGCCACGCTAGTGGGCGCAGTGATGGTGCTGTCCAATGAGCCCGCACTGTTGACGCTGAGAGTCCCGCTAATCGAGGGGATGCGAAGGATGCCGCCGCTTTCAGATACAAGCACCGACCCGGACGCATCCACAGCCAGGCCGGTAACAGAACCAGCCAGGGAAGTGGTGATTGGGGTCTGCACACTCTCCGGCGTGACTTCATACAGAGTCGAACCATCGGCAACAAACAGGTCGCCGGAGGAGTCCATAGCGATCGCACTGGGTTGGTTGAATCCCGAGCCGACAGTGATGGTGGTTGAAGCGTTGATACCCGCCTCATCGCCGTTAGGAATCAAATTGGCTGTGGCGGGATTGGGAATCTTGACAACACGGGAGTTGTTGGGGTCCGCGACATATACGTTGCCGACGCCGTCCACCGCCAGATTGAGATCCTTTCCAAGGCCCGAGGCGACGACGGCCTGGCCCGCGGTGTTGAGGACGCCGTTTACCGCGGGAATCTCGATCACGTTTCCGGAGTCGGCAATATAAACATCGCCCGACCCGTCCACGGCAACGCCGGTGGGGGCCACCAACCCGCTCCCGATCGAAGTACCCGTTGCACTGGAGGAATTCGCCGGGAAGTAAAGAACTTTCTTGAGACCGGAATCGGCAAGATACGTATCGCCGAGGGAATCGGCAGCCACCTGCGCGGGGGACTGGAGTCCGGAAGCGATTGCGGTTTGCATGGGAGAGTCAAGCATCGCCGCTTCCGCGCCTTGCCCGGTTCCGCTCAGATAGACCTTGCTGCCCTGAATCATGTTGTTACTCGAATCCAACATCGTCACCTGACCGGAGACAGCCCCTGGGGCGCGCGCATTCAACGCTACCCAAATCTGGCAGCTAGATTGCGCCGTGTATGCTGTTGCCGCAGTGCATGGAACTGCCGGCGTTCCCGATTGAGGAGGATTGGGGTTTGCCGATGCGGCCGCGAAATCCGTCCCGCCTGCTGTCTGCGAGTATTGAATGGATCCAGGCGTGACCGCCTGGTTAAAGGTCACAAATACAGTACCTGACGGTCCCGCGGTTCCCGACCCCGAGGAGCCAAGCGTGAAATTCACGCCGTTGCTCTGCAAGGCGCCCACGATAACTACCACATTCCCCGTGGTCGCGTCCGGCGGCACCACCGCCACGATCGACGTGGGGCTCCAACTGGTGATTGTGGTCGTCGACGTCTGATTGTTGAACAAGACCGTGCTGGTACCCTGCGCCGCACCGAAGTTCGCTCCGGAAATCGTCACCGAGCTGCCTGCCACGCCGAAGTTAGGATTGAGGCTCAAGATCGTCGGCGAGTTGCCCGAGACGCCCAGGTTGAGAGAGCCCGGAGCCCACACCACGATTGCCCATTCGCCCGGATACGGCCCCGAGCCATTGGGAGTCCAATCATCATAAGAGGGGATCCAGAGGTATCCTCGCGGATCGATGGCAATGGCATTGTTGCTTCCCACGGGAGCGAGAAGGGAAATGTGATTGAAGTTCAGGCAGGAGGGGCTTGTCACCTTGCTTGGACTCCCGCATTCGTTGGGAATCATCCAGACCCCGTTGAAGGTCTCGTCATAGGTAGGGTTGTTCTCGGAGGCGAGATAGAGATTGCCGGCCGCATCCAGCGTCACGCCGCCGTACACGATCGTATTGGTGGGCGCATCGATGCGCTGCAGAGTCGCCTCTACATCCCCATCACCCGTTCCCGTAAGGCCGGTGGTACCGGCGGGGATGAAGAAAATTCCGTTAACGCGCGCCGTGTTCTTTACGGCGCGATTCTCGGTGAAATAGATGTTTCCGTTCACATCGATCGCCAGCTTTCCCTGGTCGGCTTTCAGGCCGGTGACGATGGCGTTAGCCTTGACAGATGTCTGGCTCGCGTTCCCCGTCTTATCCACCGCGAGCGAGTAGATGTTGTTCTGGGTCTCGGCCATCCAGTACAGCGTCCCGCTGCCATCCATCGCCGGGTTGTCCACCCACTCCACGTCGTCGGAGCCGTAGGAGTAGAGTTGGTCGCCCTGGGCATCAAATATATTGCCGCCCCAACCGTTGCTGGCCGTGGGTTGCCACGTGTTCTGACTGGCATTGTAGGGAACGCGCCAGAAAAGAGCGTCGGAGACGAACTTGGGTTCATAGCGAATGGTGAAATAGAGGGTGCCTTGGGCATCTATCGCCATGCCAATGGCGCTGTACCCGGTCCCGAAAATCCCAGGTGTTGCAGCAGTTCCGTCGACAAGGGTTGACCAGGATGTCGCGCCAGGGGAGAGCTGATACAGGGAGCCATTTCCCGCATCCAGCGCCAAAACGTTCCCCTTATAAAAGGCAATTTTGTAAATCTGGCTCCAGTTTTGGTCGGAGGGTACGATAAACACCGAGCCAGTCGTCACTGGCGGAGCCTGAGCTCCAGCGGTTCCGCACACCGACAGTGCCCCCATCATTAAAACAACCCCGGTGCGCGCCAGCCGGCGAAAGTACGTCTTAGTCTCGATGGCCATGATAACCCTCCCAAACAGTCTCATTCAAATGCCCCCGCGAACGGCATCGCCGCCAGCCCGCAATATTCAGGGTCACGCCAAAATGGCGGCCCTCTGATCCTTACCGTACAGCGGACAGACTTCCTGCCGCCGATTCACGCGCTCCAGGCGACCGTGCGATCAGCGCCGGGGCCGCCTGGAGCGATTTCTCAAAACGTGAACTTTCCACTCAGTTCCAGGAGGCGCGAACCGTACTTCACGTTCGCGATCCCGAAGTTCTTATGTCCCAGTTCCGACGTTGTAAGGGGCTGTCCCGCCCCCGCCTCCAGCAAGCCGCCCAGGCTCAGATTGGTACTGTCGTTGTTGTTGAAGGAAACCTCGGGGTGGTTGAGAAAATTGAAGGCGGCAGCTTTAAACTGGATCTTCTTGTTCTCTCCAACCCCGAATTCCTTAATCAGCGTCAGGTCGTTTTTCAGGAAGGCGGGACCGTGAATATAAGGAAGCCGATACTGGCCCTGCCCGCTGGGGTTCTTTGAGACCACATAACCCTTCCCCGAGGTGCCGCTGCCCGGCAGCGGGATACCGAAGCAGGTCGCCTGCATGTACTGATGCGTCGCTTTTCCACCTGCTGGATTGCAGTTCACTGTAGGCATCAACTGGTAATCGGGAGTGCCCATCCAGACCAGCGGGTTCAAGTTGGTTACGCAATACGTATGCCCGTCGGCGTCCGGTTGGACGCCATAGTTGTTAGCGCAGAATTTGTCGGCGTTGCCCGCCCCATCGATCTGCTGCTGCATGAAGACGCGGGTCCATTCAATACTGCCGTATCCAAATCCGAAGTTCTCGCCCTGCTCCGAGGGCAGGTCCGGACCGCTCGAAACCTGTGATATACCCGAAATCTGCCAGCCGTTCGCGGCCTTGGATAGAATGCGACTTCCGCCGTGGTAGCGTGTTCCCAGATTGACCAGATAGTGGATGTTGAAGACGTGGGTGCGATCGAACGGGGCCGGGTTGTAGTCGTTCCGCAGATTCAGGGGATCCGCAAGCGTGTTGTTGTAGGATGCGGCCGTCGCAAGATCCTTCGAGAAGGTGTAGTTCGCTCCCCAGCTCACAAAGCCCGCTGCTTTGTTCCACGACACCTGCAGGCTGTTGTAGTTCGAGTAATAGTCGTGCTTCAGCGCGTAAATGTGCTGATAGAAGGGGTACGTCCTGAAGAAGTCCTGGCACTGCGTGGTCAAAGAGCTGAGGTCTGCGCAGCCCGTCCCCTTGAGTGCGGTTGGTATATTGCCGATTTCGAAGCCGGGCGCAAAGAATCCGCCCAGAGGAATCACATTCAGATCCGACGCGCCGTTGTAGCCGCTGGCCTGGGTGTTATAGGTTGGCAGGTTGATGGATTTGTTTCCGACATAGGCGACCTCGAGCAGCGACTTCCACATCAGCCTCCGGTCAACGGTTACATTGAACTGATAGTAGATTGGCCGAACATTGTCAGTCGGAGAGACGGTGTAGACATTGATGTCTGGCGGGTTGATCGGCGACTGATTGTCTACCAGATCGAAGGTCAATTCCCCGATGGACTCGCTCGTCTTGTAGCCCTGCGCGCTCGCCGCTGCCAGAGCATAGGGCTGAAACTCCTCCTCGTTGCGATACATGCCCCATCCGCCGCGCAGAACGGTGTCGCCCCTCCCGAAGATGTCCCATGAGGCGCCGACCCGGGGAGTGAAATATACCGTGGGCGGGTTGCTTACCGAGTTCGAGACGGAGCTTTGTTGCCCGTGCCAGACGAGACCGGGCAGCGCCAAACTGCTGCAGTTTCGAACCGTACATTCGTTGCTGTAGAGCGTGGGAGAAAAGGTGGCCAGGCCGTTGTTATGACGGTCGAACCACGGGCCCAGATGCTCCACGCGAGCCCCAAGCATCAGCGTGACCCGGTGCAACTTCCAGGAGTCGTTGAGAAAACCGGCCAATGTCGTGTACTGCATGTCCACGATCGGCGAGAAGTTCGTCTGCGTGAAGCTATCTGTGTACCCCATATACATCATGGCCACGCCATTGATGCAGTTGCCGAAATACGCCGCACCCGAGCTGCGGCTCGTGCCATTCGGATCCGGGTTCTCGCAGTTGAGGTAATTCGCATTTTGACCCACGCTCGAGTTGTACTGGAAGTACCCATTGCCGGGATTGAACGTGTACTCTCCTTGCGGAAAAGCAGCCGCATAATCGGCGGTTCCATTCAGGATGCCCCGCTCGCCATAAATCCCGAACGAGAAGTTATGCGGTCCCTTCATCCAGTTCACCGTGTCCGCCAGCGTCGGGACGACCTTTTTCATCCTGATCTGGTTATTGTAGAAACCGCCCGGCATTAACATGTTGGGATAGCCGAGAGAGCTATAGTCCGAGAGCGCCGGCACCGAATAGTCCCCGTTGTTCTTGTATTCGCCAAGGTAGTTGAAACCCTGGGTGCCGCCACATGTACCCGCCGCCCGCTGCGTCGGATTCGCGCAGTCATACTGGCCCAACGAGAACCGGCTGACCGCGTTTGGGTTGCCCATATTACCCGGATCGCTGATGAAGGACATGGAGGCGCTGGCTTCGTTGGTCACGCTGGCGCCAAACGTCCGCATGTAGTGACCGGAGAAAATGTTGGAAAGATCGCCGGCTGTCACTTGCCCGGGATATTCCATGGCATAGTTGGGAGCGTATCCCCAGGCGACCGGCTCATCGCTTACCTGCTGCTGGCGGCCCCAGGTTGCATAGAGCTTGTTGGAGTCGTTCAGGTTGTAATCCATGCGGATATGAAGCTGATAGCCGTTCTGAGTCTGGATCACCGGCTGGACATAGTTGTAGCCCTGCTCGTTTATAAACGGATCGGCGTTTGGCAGCGGCAGCCAGTTGACCAGGGCCACGCCGGAAGAATTGGCATATGGACTCACGTTGCCATTGGCGATTGAGTTGCCGTTCGGCAGATAGTTGTTTGTTTCACACATCGGCAGGACCGCGTTCAGGTTCACGCCGCCGTCCGGACGCGCGCCGCAAAGCTGGGCGTTCAACGACTCCGCACTGAAATCACCGTTGCGCTCGGACATGGTCGGAACCCAGGAGCCAAGGGTTTCCGCCCAGAAATTCTGGTTGTAATATTCGTAGCCGGCAAAGAAGAANNAGATAACGTCCCGGAGGCCGGGTCTGCTGAAGATAGTTGTTGTACCAGTCATTGGCGTTGAGCAGCGTATCGCGGACATACATGTATGCATTACCGTGGTACGCAACCCCGCCGGCCTTGGTCGTGGCATTCAGTACAGCAGGGCCCTTCGCATACTCGGCGCTGAAGGTCGATGTCGTTGCCTTGATCTCCTGGATCATGTCGGAGTTCACCGTCTGCACGGTTCCGGCATTTGTATCGATATCCTGGATCGAGACGCCATCGATGATCGAGGCCAGCCCGGTTGGGCCGGCGCCGTTCGCGGAATAGGATCCGGTGGCGCCGCTCATGCCCACTACGGCTGTGTTCGGCGCCTGGTTGTTGACGCCCGGGCTGATCATCGCCATTCCCGGCAACATCTCGATCAGTTCCGTTGCGTCGCGGCCCTCAAGGGGCAGCGTCTCCAGATCTTTCGCCGTGATTACATCGCTGCGCTCGGCCGTATCCAATGGCTTAAGGGCTTGGTTGGCCTCCGCTTCCACTGTGACATCCGCGGCCGCCTGGGCGATGTGCATCTTGATATCGGCGAAAGGAATTTGATCGCCGGGCCGCAGCGCAAAGGGCCGCGACTGCCACGTTTCAAAGCCCGGCGCCGTCACCCGAAGCTGGTATCGCAGCCCCGCCGTGACCGCCGTGAGCGCAAACTCTCCTACACCGTTGCTGACTGTCCTGCGCTCGGATCTGTTGTCGAGATTCGTCACTACCACGGTAGCGTTCGGAATCACAGCGCCAGTTTGGTCCTGCACTACGCCGGTCACGGTGCCTGTGGTGTCCTGCGCCAAAGCGGGCGATTGCCATAACAGCAGCACCGCGACGATAAGCCCCAAAAATGCGGATGCCGGCCTGAACCCAGGTAAAAACGTCATGTAATACCCCCTTGGCTGCACAATTCTTTGCGAGATCGGGAGTTCGTGTGGCGCTAAACGGTTCGCCCCAGCGAAATTCGTGCGCGCCACATAATTCCGACCTACGCTCACTTTGTGAATCGGATATACGCTACTCGACATGATTCAACATTGTCAAGAACTGCATAAAGCGATTTAATCAACCTTTGGTAACGCTACCTTGCGGGAAGTTCCTGCGATCTTCGTGTCGCACGCGGCGAAGCGGCAGGAATCAGGCTCCGCTTCCGATAAGTGGGGTAACTGGAGTCACTTGCGCTGGGACGGAAGGGAATTGCGGGATGCGCGCGCTGCCGCCGCGCGCGAATACGACAACCGCTTCTCGGGAATTCAATTCATGATCGCATTCGAGTCATGCACAGGGTTTAGAGACAAGCTCCGGCCGAGCATTCCAACAGTCTGAATTCCATGGTTCTGCGGAGTCTGAAACGACTGTCAATCAGGCCGCGAGATCTCAGAAACCCGCTGCCTGATTGCGCGCAACTGCGGAAGCCGGCCGCCGGCTACTGCGGGATCACGAAGAGGGTGATCGACTGCGCAGGGAACGTGTAGTTGGCGATCGTGCCGGTCGAGCTTCCCCCAGCCGGCGGTGTTACGGTTACTGCCGGTTGCGCGGCAATCGCATTCAGATTGGCGTTGCTGTAAAGATAGGCTTGCGCCGTGGTTGCGCTGGCCGACAAGCCGGTGAGCGAGAGCGTGCTGGTGAGTGCCCCGTAAGTTTTGTTGATGACCACCACAGTCACCGTGCCGGTGGCGGCGCCGGCGGTGTGAATCGCCCCATAGACCGCGAGTTGCCCCTCGGCATCGGCATTGGACGAATTGGTGCTTGCGGAGGGAAGTACCGTGTCGCCAAACGTGGATTTGTTCCCGTCGTAGTTGCGATAAATAGCGAAGGCCATCATACCCGGGATCTGCTCCGACGGATCGGTTGTGGGCCACATGGTGCCCAGGTCGAGACCCTGGCGGCCAAAGATGCCCAGAATGTCGGCCTCCGTCAGTGCACCGTTGATGGCCTCCATTCCGCCGAAGTTATATTCGTCGATGGCTGTTTTGGTGCCGGGATAATCTTTCGTAACCCAGGTCTTCATCATCGGAATCAGTTGCGGCGCCTGCTGTGGAGGTGAGCAGCTTGTGGTGTGGTTGGGGTCAGTGATGTAGTTCGGCTGCGGGTAATTATCACTGGGATCGGTATAGGTCGGATCCCAGAAGGCACGCGTTGCATTGAGCCGCGCCTGCTGCGCGCCGGTGTCTCCAGCCGGGGCCAGACCGAGGCCGGCGCCGTTGACAAAGGGATAATTGGGTGCGAAATACGTGTGCAGATCCACGTAATCAAGAAGGCGTATACCGTACGTAGCCTGCGCTGCCGCAAATTGCTGCAGATAGTACTCGATGAGCGGAACTCCGCCGTGCGCTTTGCGATCGACCGGATTGCTCCAAGGCTCATAGCAAGAGCCTGAGCTCCATCCGGACTCGATATCTTTCTTGGAATAGAAGTAGGCCCACCAGTAGTCGATCACCGGTCCGCTCACCTGCGCGGTTGGATCGACGGTCTTGATGGCCAGGGCAGTGCCGATCCCGCCGTTGGTGACCTCGTCATATGTAAAGGGAAGCGGATGAACGTCGCGATCTTCCGCGTCCCACCAGGTAGGCTCGTTGTCCAGATCGTAGATCGCCACGCCGGTGCTTGCTCCGGAAGCGGGATTCCCTGGGCCGAACTTGTTGACCAGGTAGTTTACCCAGCCGCCGGTCCATGTGGCGTCTGCCCATGCGGTGGTTACCGCGGAGGCGGCGGGTGGTGTTGGAGGAGGCTCGGAGATGCTGGTGAGAGCGGCTATCGTGCTGTTGCCATAGATGTCGCACCCACCGGAGTCGGTACAGCCCGCGGTTCCGTCGGGGTATTCGCCGACACCGCAATTGCCGTTGTAGCTTACCTGGCCTGGGTATGTCGACTTCAGGAAGCTGCATGAGGTGCTGTCCTTTGCCACATAGCCCAGCACAGGCACTGTGCCCAGAGTCTTGATCCCGTCGCTGTTGTTGGTCTCGACAAGGTAGTCGAATGCTTTTGTTCCGCTTACTGCGGGCCAACCATCCCCGCCATTGCCGGTAGAGTTTTCAAAGTACCAGTCGGCGATGGAACTGGTCACATCCACCTGATAGTTGTAGCGCTCGGTGGAATCGCCTCCCCAGCGATCGATGGTGATGTTGGCTTTTGCGACCGCTGCGGTATCAGCCGAAGTGGCATCGAGAAGATACGCGTCCATGCCGTAGATTTCGGGGCTGATGGGATTGCCGGGGCTGGCCACATTTACGGTCAGCGCCGGCCCGGTGGCCGTGGCCGGGGAATTGAGAGTTACGGTTGTGCTGCCGCTGATGTTCGTGAATCCGGTCTCGGTGCTGGTGGCCTTAACGGTAACGGTTGCCGGAGCCGGATAGGGCGTTGTATATAAGCCGCTGGAACTCAGCGTGCCTGGGCTCAGGCTTCCGCACGAAGGGCACGTGAGTGCCCAACTCACTGCGCTGCTGAAATTGCCGGTGCCGTTTACCGTGGCCACCATTTGGACCGTGTCTCCAATCGTCGCGGTATTGGGCGTAACCGTGATCGATGAGATGTTCGGCTCGCTGTACATGGCCGTAACGGTCGTATTGGCGTTCATCGTCACGTCGCAGGTGACGGTGCTGCTGCTGGCGCATCCATTCCACACAACAAAGCTATAACCGTCCGATGGGCTGACCGCGGTGAGCGTAACGGAGGTTCCCGACTTGTAGGTGCGCGTGAGCGGGGTCGTGCCGGAGCCGTTCCCATTCACATCCGAGGGGGACGCCTGGATTTCTACGCCGCTTGCGGGACTAGCCGAGTCAATGGTGAGAGAGTAAGTTGCCGGCGCCGCATAGTTGGCTGTCACGGTCATATTGCCGTTCAACGTTACGTTGCAGGTGACGGTGCTTGACGAGGTGCAACCGGTCCACGACAAAAACGCGTTGCCGCTTGAATTTGCCGGCGCCGTCAATACCAGTTGCGTGCCGGCCGCCGCGGTTTGCGTAAAGCTCGTGGTCCCCACGAAGGGATCGATGGGGGGAGGGTAGTCGACCTGGATCTGGACCCCGCTGGCAGGGTTGATCGAATTCACAGTGAGCACATACACCGGAGTAACAGTTACCGGACTCGTTCCCGAAGTACTGTTATAGGTCGGTGAACTTGCCGCATCTGGCGTGTAGGTGACGGTGAGCGTGTCGGTCCCCGTTGCCAGCGAGCCGGCGGCGACACTGATTGTCGCCGTGCCGCCGATCAGCGTGGCTGTCGCCGATGTATAGCTGCCGCTGCTCAGTGTAACCGCGCCGGTAGGCGTCGGGTTGCCGCTTCCGCCACTGACAGCAACGGTCACCGAGAGCGCTTGCGCCGGCGTGATGCTCGCCGGAGACGGCGTGACCGTTACCGTCGGAGTACTCTTTGCTACCGTGACCGAAGCAGTTCCCGAAGCGCCGGTGTAAATGGAGGAGCTCGTTGCATCCGGCGTATAGGTCACGGTCAGCGTATCGGTGCCGACCGGCAGTGTTCCGGCGGCAACAATAAAGGTTGCTCCGCCCCCGCTCAGCGTTGCCGCGGCGGAGGTGTAACTCCCGCTGGTCAAAGTTACCGTGCCGGTGGGTGTTGGATTGCCGCTTCCTCCGTTGACGGCCACCGTCACCGTCAGTGCCTGCGCGGTTGTAATGCTTGAGGAAGACAATGTAGCTGTCACCGTCGGTGTGACGATCACGGCATAGTTGGCCGTGACCGTTGTGTTGGCATTCAAAGTTACTGTACAGGTGACGGTGCTGGCGGACGTGCATCCGGTCCATGAACTGAATGGATTGCTGCCAGCCGTGTTAGGAGCGGTGAGCGTGACCGAGGCGCCGGAGTCATATGTGCGGGCGAAACTTGTCGTTCCAGATGTTGCGCCGTTGTTGTCCTGCGGAGTTACACCGATGGATACGCCGGTAGCCGGGTTGGCCGAATCCACAGTGACCACATAGGTCGTTGGAGGCGGAGGCGGTGGCGAGCCGCTGCCCCCGCAGGCGGTCAAGAAAAGGCTTATCCCGATGGCTGCGAAGGCCGCTGCGTTCCATTGCAAATTCCTCATCACGATGCTCCTGATTCTCTCGATCGTGGGGCCTCTGCAAGGTTGCCTTTGCAAGTACGGAGATACTCCAGCGGAATCGATTTAATTCGACACAATCCTATAACACAGATGAGGATTCCGGCTGTGTCGAAAACGACTGACGACTTTTGCAGGATCAAATCCGAGGCATGCGATGGATTTGCCCGTGAAGCGGGCCGGCGGGATCGAGCCGGCAAGATCGAGTAAGCCCCATAGCCCGTGCATGCGCAGCCGTGGTATAGTCTTCGAGTTTTGGTGTGAGGCGCGATGAAGGGCGATTTGAAGCTTGACAACGACCTTGGGTCGAAACCGGATTTGGATGCCCCGCGGTTCAGGGCAAACCGGGAGGCGCTCCTGGCTTTGATGACGGCCGTGCGCGCGGAGGAGGATTCGATACGCCTGGGCGGTGGCGCCAAGGCGGTAGAGTCCCAGCGGGCCAAGGGGCGTCTTCCTGTTAGGGAGCGTCTGAAATTGCTGCTCGATGACGGGACGGAGTTTCTGGAGCTCGGGCTCTGGGCCGCGCATGGAATGTACGGCGAATATGGGGGCGCTCCGGGTGCGGGAGTCGTCACGGGGTTGGGACGAGTCTGCGGGCGGTTGTGCATGATCATCGCCAATGACGCCACCGTGAAAGCAGGCGCATTCTTTCCCATGACGGCAAAGAAGGTTCTGCGCGCGCAGACCATTGCTCTCGACAACCGGATTCCGACGCTCTACCTGGTGGATTCGTCCGGCGTATTTCTGCCCTTGCAAGAGGATGTATTTCCGGATACCGACGATTTTGGAAGAGTCTTTCGCAACAATGCGGTGATGAGCTCGCTGGGGATTCCGCAGATCACGGCGATCATGGGCATGTGCGTCGCGGGAGGCGCGTATCTGCCGGTCATGACGGACACTGTCCTGATGACCGAGGGTTCGGGATTGTTTCTGGCCGGGCCATCGCTGGTGCAAGCTGCCATTGGTCAGAAGACGGAGCCGGAGGAGTTAGGTGGAGCGGCGATGCACGCTGAGATCTCCGGCACAGTGGACTTCAAGGAGCCCAACGATCATCTCTGCCTGGCGCGCCTGCGGTCCCTGGTTGGGAAGATCGGTGAACGGCATGGTGGGTCCACCGCAACCGGAAAGGAAACCTTTAGCAGAATCGCGTTTGACGCGGCGGTTGATGCGCCGAAGTTTGCGGCAGAGGAGTTGTACGGATTTTTGAATCCCGCACCGGGATCGAGCAACGTGTACGACATGCGCGAGGTCATTGCCCGCATCGTCGATCGCAGCGAGTTCGATGAATACAAAGCGGAGTTCGGCAGGACGGTCCTTTGCGGCTATGCGCGGATCGGCGGCAGGGCAGTCGGGATTGTCGCCAATCAGAAAACCAACCAGACTCAGATCGTCGCCATGGGGCCATCCGCGGGGATGAAACGAATCGAAGTAGGCGGCGTGATTTATACGGAAGGCGCGCAAAAAGCAGCGCGTTTCATCATGGATTGCAATCAGAACCTCGTCCCGCTGGTGTTTCTCCACGATGTGAATGGGTTCATGGTGGGCAAGGATGCGGAGTGGTCGGGCATCATTCGCGCCGGGGCCAAGATGGTTTCGGCAGTGAGCACAAGTGTTGTGCCCAAGATATCGGTCATCGTTGGCGGCAGCTTTGGCGCCGGCCATTACGCCATGTGCGGCAAGGCTTACGATCCGCGCTTCGTGTTTGCCTGGCCTACGGCGCGCTACGCGGTCATGAGCGGCGCATCGGCGGCGAATACGCTGGCCGAGGTGCGTGCCAAACAAATGGAGCGCGGCGGAAAGACCCTGTCGGATGCGGAGAAGAAAGCTCTTTATGACGAGATCAAGGATGCGTACGATGCCCAGGCCGATCCGCGCTATGGTGCTGCGCGGCTTTGGATTGACGCGATCATCGATCCGGCAAAGACGCGAGAAGTGTTGATCGCGGCGCTCGAGGCCTGCGCTTTGAATCCAGACGTGCCACGATTCAATCCTGGGGTACTGCAGACCTGAATTGAGCATGCCTCGAAGACTTTGGACGGCATCTCAACAACATAAGAGCGGCAATGCATCGAAGCGGAATCAGAGAGGGAGCGCGATCATGAGTCTTGCGGTTGAATCGGCAGCGGGTCTGTATCCATTTGTCCTCACGGAAGATCAGGAGCATCTCCGTCGTGAGATTCGCGAGTTTGCCGCGCGGGAGATTGCGCCCAACATCATGACCTGGGACGAAGCCAGCGAGTTCCCGATGGCGGTGATGAAAAAGCTCGGCACGATGGGATTGCTGGGCGTGATCTTCCCCCCCGAGTATGGCGGCTCGGGGCTCGGATATGTGGACTACGTGCTGGCCATCGAGGAACTCTCCGCGGTTGACGGATCGATCGGGATCACGGTTGCCGCGCATAACTCGCTGGGCACGAATCATATCTTCCTCGCCGGCAACGAGGCGCAGAAAAAGAAGTACGTGCCGCGGCTCGCGAGCGGCGAAAGCCTCGCTGCGTGGGGTCTGACGGAGCCTGGTTCTGGATCGGACGCCAGCGCGGCACGCACGACAGCAGCGAAGAAAGGTGATCGCTATATTCTGAACGGAAACAAGACATTCATCACCAATGGTCGTTATGCCGACGTCGCGGTGGTCATCGCTGTCACCGACAAGACCAAAGGCACGCACGGGCTGTCGGCGTTCATTGTCGAGAAGGGCACGCCGGGATTCCGTCCGGGCAAAAAAGAGAACAAGCTCGGACTGCGCGCCAGCGATACCAGCGAGCTGATCTTTGAGGACTGCGAGATTCCAGCGGAAAACCTGCTGGGTGCGGAAGGCGAAGGATTTGTCGATGCCATGCGGGTTCTCGATGGCGGCAGGATTTCGATTGCCGCCCTGGCATTGGGAATTGGTCGCGGCGCGCTTGATGCCGCGCTAAAGTACGTGAAGGAACGTCGCCAGTTTGGAAAAGCAATTGCCGAGTTTCAGGGAATTCAGTGGAAGCTTGCGGACATGGCGACAGAGTTGGATGCGGCTCGGCTGCTGACGCAGCGTGCGGCGGTTCTTAAGGATGCCGGGCGGAAGGTGACGCGCGAATCTGCGATGGCCAAGTTGTTCGCGAGCGAAGTTGCGGTACGGATCTGCGATGAAGCAGTGCAATTGTTCGGTGGCTATGGCTTCATCAAGGATTATCCTGCGGAGAAGTACTATCGCGACGTGAAGCTATGCACCATTGGCGAAGGCACAAGCGAGATTCAGCGAATGGTTATCGCAAGAGAGATTCTCAAGGTACATCCTTCGCGTGGGTGAGTTACAAGCCGCGATTTGGTGAAGATGCATGGGTGACCTGGTCAAGATCGTTGAGTGTCCGCGCGATGCGTGGCAGGGTCTGCCGTCGCAGATTCCGGCCGAAGCGAAGGCGGACTATCTGCGCAAGCTGGTAACGGCGGGCTTCAGGCACATCGATGCGGTGAGCTTTGTTTCGCATGCGGCTGTGCCGCAGATGGCGGACTCGGAACGCGTGCTGGCCTATCTCAACCCTCCGGAAGAGGTGGAGATCGTCGGGATCGTGGTGAACGTGAAAGGAGCGGAGCGGGCCATCGCGACCGGCGCTGTGCAGACTCTGGGGTTTCCTTATTCCATCTCACCGCAGTTTCTGGCGCGCAATCAGCGGCAAACGCCCGAGGAGTCGCTGGACATGCTGGAGGCGATCGGCGCGCTGGCCTACAAGGCAGGGTTGGATCTGGTGGCGTATGTCTCGATGGCCTTCGGCAATCCGTATGGCGATGCTTGGAACATCGAAGAAGTGGCGGGCGCTTGCGATCTGCTGGCTGGTTTCGGCGTGCAACAGATTTCGCTGGCCGATACAGTCGGTCTTGCGACACCCGGGCAAATCACAGATACATTGGCTCATGTCCTTTCGCTGTATGAGGGAATTGAGATTGGCGTGCATTTGCATGCGCGGCTCGACGATGCGCCGGCGAGGATTCGCGCGGCGTACGAGGCGGGGTGCCGGCGATTCGATGCGGCCATCGGCGGATTAGGTGGGTGTCCGTTCGCGCAGGATGCGCTGGTGGGAAACATTCCGACGGAGACATTGCTTGCGGAGTTGAAGGCATTGGGAGCCCAGACGCCAAAGCTGCGGCGGCTGGATGATCTGATTCAAGCCAGCGCTGAGATAGCTCGGCGGTTTGGCGCCACAGTGCAGTGATCGACGGCTTTCGCAGAAGGATCGGCGCAAGCATGGGGAGATTGATTTGAGTTATCAGACGATATTGGTGGTGGAAGAAGGCGATGTTCGGACGATAACTCTGAATCGTCCCGAGCGCCGCAACGCGATGACTCCAGAGATGCAGACGGAGTTGATCGCGGCGATGGAAGATACGGCTGCAGGGAGTTGCCGCGTTGTTGTTTTCAGAGGTGCCGGCGAGGCGTTTTGCGCAGGCCTGGATTTGACGTCGCTGCAAGCGATGAACGAGAAAGGCGCGGCAGAGCATCGAGCCGACGCGGAGCGCATCGCAAAGCTGTTCCAGACATTGTACGAGTTACCCAAGCCTACTATTGCGGCAGTGCAAGGAGCGGCTATCGCCGGAGGAACGGGACTCGCGACTATCTGCGATTTCACTCTCGCTGTTCCGTCGGCTAGGTTTGGATACACAGAGGCGCGCATCGGATTTGTGCCGGCACTTGTGTCGGCGTACCTTGCTCTTCAAATTGGAGACAAGCGGGCTCGCGATCTGCTGCTGTCCGCGCGACTCTTCGATGCAGCGGAAGCATACCGGCTTGGACTTGTGAATGAGGTCGTGTCGCCGGAATCGCTGAATGACCGCGTGCACTCATTGGCGCAGACGCTTGCTGCCAATAGTCCTGAATCAATGAAAGCCACCAAGCAGCTCCTGGCCGCACAGAATAAAGTCTGGCTCGATGCGGCGATTGAGCACGCAATGGATGCGAATGCGGTTTCCCGCGAAACAGCGGATTTTCGCGAGGGCGTTGCTTCTTTCCTGGAAAAACGCAAGCCTGTCTGGACGAAGTGAGCTGGTCCGCAGCTACGTGATCGCATCGCTGAAGCGCACCTCAGCTTCAGTCTGCTGCACCACTTGCTCCCGTGTAACACCGGTTGCCAGCTCAATCACTTCGAATCCCGACGGCGTCACATCGAGCACGCACAAATCTGTGATCACGCGGTTCACCACGCCGGCGCCGGTAAGCGGCAAGGTGCAATGTCGCAGAAGCTTGGGGCTGCCCTGTGCCGTGTGCTCCATCAGGACAATGACGCGCTGAACGCCCGACACAAGATCCATCGCGCCGCCCATCCCTTTGACCCGCTTGCCGGGAATCATCCAGTTGGCCAGGTCGCCCCGCTCTGACACTTGCATCGCTCCGAGGATTGCAAGGTTGATATGCCCGCCGCGAATCATCGCAAATGAGTCCGCGCTCGAAAAGGTCGCCGCGCCGGGCAGGAAGGTCACAGTCTCTTTTCCCGCGTTGATCAGGTCGGCATCCACTTCGCTTTCGCCCGGAAATGGACCGAGGCCCAGCAGTCCGTTTTCCGACTGCAACGTGACATTGATTCCCTCTGGAATGTAACTGGCTACAAGCGTGGGGATGCCGATTCCGAGGTTCACATAGAAGCCATCCTGCAGCTCTTTGGCGGCGCGAGCAGCCATCTGTTGACGAGTCCAGGCCACTGGTTTATCCCTCTCGCGTGGTTTTCTTCTCAATCCGCTTTTCAGGATTGGGGTTGTGGATGAGCCGATGAACAAAAATGCCCGGCGTATGAATCTCGTCCGGATCGAGTTCCCCCGGCTCGACAACGATCTCCGCTTCGGCGACCGTGATCTTGCCGCATGTGGCTGCATTGGGATTGAAGTTGCGCGCCGTCCGCCGATAAATCAGGTTCCCGTGCAGATCGGCTTTCCAGGCCTTCACCAGCGCCAGGTCGGCCTGAATCCCGCGCTCCAGGATGAAGGTGTGTCCGTCGAATTCCTTGTGCTCCTTGCCCTCGGCAACCAAAGTACCGACACCGGTGCGCGTATAGAAACCTGGAATCCCTGCGCCGCCAGCTCTCATCCGTTCGGCGAGCGTGCCCTGCGGACAGAATTCAACCTCAAGCTCGCCGGATAAGAACTGTCGTTCAAACTCGCCGTTTTCGCCCACATAGCTGGAAATCATTTTCTTGACCTGCCGTGTCCGCAGCAGCAAACCAAGTCCCCAATCATCGACGCCCGCGTTATTGCTTGCAATGGTGAGTTCGCGTACGCCGGTGTCCCGCAACGCCACGATTAAGGCCTCCGGGATGCCGCACAGGCCGAAGCCGCCGATTGCCAACAGCATGCCATCCCGCACAATGCCATCGAGTGCGGCTCGTCCGTCGGGATAGAGCTTTGTCAGGGAAGATCGATTCTCGCTTTGAGGTTCGGCCATTGGGGAGGTTCTCTCTCGCGGGCGTTGCGCACATGCAATTCTATCTCGACCCCAGACAGTCAGGGCACAGCCTGATGTCGAGAGAGAATTGGTCCCCGAGAAGGGAATTGTATCCGGTGCGGCCGTCCAGTTTCTCCTGCGATGTTTACCGATGGGCTCGCCGCATGAAAGCTTGTCGACCCTACCGCACTTCATACACTGTCAGCGATTGTGCGGGCTCTTCGATATGCAGCGTCTGACCGTGCAAGGCTGGAGCGGTTCCCAATGCCGGGGCCGCGCCTTGAAACTCCGTACACCCCGCCAGGGCAGTCTGTTCCGTCGGCAAGTCGAAGGTCGCTCTTTGCATCCCTTTGTTCACCACGATCAGGAACCGCTCATTTCCGATACCGGACGCATGATCGGGTGAGCAACCCGCCTCGCTCGGTGTGCGAAGAAAGGCGAAAACATTTTCATCGGCGAAGAGGTTTTGCTCAAACCCGGTTTCGAGCGCCGGATGCGTGTGGCGCAGCGCCAGCAAGCCGGAGGTCCAGGAATGGACTTCCTCTTCGGTTGCGGTACGGTCAGCCTTGATAAAGGCGTTGTTCGCGTCACCCGAAAAGCCGCCCGGGAAATCATGACGGTCGTCGGGATCGCCGCCGCCCGTCATCCCGATTTCGTCTCCGGAATAAATCTGCGGGATGCCGCGCAGCGTGGCCACCAGGCCAAGCCCCAGTTTGAGCGCCGGCACCGAGTCATGGACCTCAGTGAGAAAGCGCACTGTATCGTGATTGCCAAGGAACGGCACCAGCCGCTCGGGATGCGGATAGAGCGCGTCCTGGCTCAGGACTTTGGCCAGATCCGTCATCGGCTTCCCATGTGCGAGCACGTCGCAGAGAGTGAAGTAGACCGGAAAGTCGAACGGTGTGTCGAGGCCGGTATCGATGCCGCGGTGGGTCACGCCTCCGGCAAAGAACGAGGTAATCTCCGGATCGCGATTGAAGACTTCGCCGACG
The DNA here is from genome assembly GCA_003166055.1 of Acidobacteriaceae bacterium. The sequence goes on along the minus strand of PMWR01000320.1, from coordinate 42,526 downwards.
GTGGTCAGATGCGGATAGACACTATGCAGCACTGCATGGAAATCATGCCAGAAGGCACGATCCACGTAGGGGAACGTATCCAGGCGAATTCCATCTAGGTTGGCCGTCTCAACCCACCATAATGCGTTCTGGATGAGGTAGCGCGAGACGAGAGGATTCTCCTGATTCAAATCCGGCATTGCGTCGGTAAACCAGCCCTTGATGACGGCGTTCCATGCTTGCCGGGGAGCATGCGGGTCGACAAGCTCTTGAAAGTCGCTCTGCGTTTGGATATGGTGCTGCAACGTCCCGTGAAACCACTCGGGCGCGGGAGGATCGAGCACCCAGGGATGCTGAATGCCGATATGATTGGGCACCAGGTCGATGACCAGCTTCATCCCTCGTGCGTGCAGCGCGTCGGAGAGATGGCGATAATCGCCCAGTGTGCCGAAGTGTGCGTCGACTTGATAGAGATCGGTGGCCGCATAGCCATGATAGGCATTGGGCATCGCGCCATTGCTTGCGACCGGCGTAGTCCACAGCGCCGTCACGCCAAGATCGTGCAGGTAATCCAGGTGCTGCGTAATGCCAGCCAGGTCGCCGCCATGCCAGCCGCGAGGTGCTGCGCGATCATAGCCGGCCCGATCGTAGCTGGGCTGGTCGTTCGCAGGATTTCCATCGGCGAAGCGGTCGGTCATGATGAGGTAAAGGACATCGGAGGAAGAGAACCCGCTGTGCGCATCGGCATCGTCGGAACGTGCAGCCAGTTGAAAAGGCGCACGAACCTTCCCTTGATTGCCGCTGGCCGTAATCCACAATGTCTGCGGACCGGCGCGCGCGGTATCAAGCCAGAGAAAAGCCCAGTGGCCATTCTCGGAAAACTGGGTACGGATCAGTTTTACATCCGCGCCATCGACGGAGAATTGCGCGTGGTCGAGGTTCCGGCCATTCACCAGCAACATAGGGTCGGGCATACCGGCCCACCATCCTGGCGGATCGATCTTGTCAATGCAGGGAGCGCTCGCGCCATTGGGCGACGGGCAGGTTGACTGAGCTTGCAACGAAGACAAAGCACCGCAGGCGAATATGAAGACAGCGATCACGAGCAGGCGCCTGGACAGCGTCATTGCATCACCTTTCGTTTAGGCATAGAGATACCGGATGTGCGCTCTGGCACTTGTGTCCGGGGTCGTGAAAGGATCTCTCCGCGCCGCGGCATCTGGAAAGCCGCCGCGGCGCGGAGAGAGCAAAGACGAGATCAGAAGGTGAATCGAGCTGCCAACTGAATCTGGCGGTTGGTATAGAGCTGGGTTCCACCAATTTGCGCGAAGTTTCCGTCGTGAAGACCGCCATCCGGGTTGGTGAATTCCGGCGTGTTGAAGAGGTTGAAGGCGTCGCCGTGCAGTTCCATCGTGTACTTGTCGTTCAGATGGATGTTCTTCTGCAGGCTGAAGTTGACTTCGCGGAATCCGGGTCCATGGATCTGATTGCGGTGCAGGGTTCCCAAACGAGCGAATATCGTGCAGCCGCCGCAGTCCACTCCTCCCCCGGGGGTTTCAGGCGGATCAGCAAAGGCGGAACGATTGAACCAGTACGATCCAGCGCTTCCGCTCGTGCCCTTGGGGTAGGTGATAGGACCAATTACGTCGGGGCGATTTGTCGGTGATGCATTCCCATCGGAAAGATCGACCGGAGTTCCCGTCTGTAGCAAAGCAATCAGGTTGGTCTGCCATCCGCCGACCAGCCAGTCCACCGGCCGCGAAATGTTGCCGCCAAACTGCTGGCCGCGTCCGAAGGGCAGCTTGTAGAGGATCGAGGTGCTGAAGATCTGACGCTGGTCCTCGTTGGAGTTGCCCCAATCCAACATCGGGTCGTAGTAGAGCGCTACGGTCTGTCCCTGGAAGGCGCCGGTAGAATCGTCCAGCGCGTGTCCCCAGGCATAGGAGACGGTGGTTACAAGGTTTTGGCCCTGACGGTGTTCCGCATGCGCCTGCAAACCGGCGTAGTTGGACTTGCCGTCGTAGTTGTTGTAGTTGAGGCTGCCCAGGGTGGGGAAGGGCTGCGCTCCTGTCTGGAATACCTGGTTGTTGTAGGGGTAGTAGGAGGAGAGGTGGCCTCCCTTGGTGCCCACGTAGGAAATTGTGACCACGTCGTGGCTACCGATCTGCCGTTCCAACTGCAGGTTCCACTCCTGCACCTGGCTGTCCTCGTTCTTGGGGTTGACGGCGATCATGCTCAGGCCAGCCGGCGGGCTGAGGGGATTGAGGGGAACAACCTGCCGGCTAGGCAGGGCCGTGGTTACCGTGGCCGGGGTGGTGTAGCCGCTGCAGTTGTAGCCGTGGGCGGCGGGGTTTGGCGTCACACTGGAGAGCTGGCCGGTGAAGGTGACGCAATAGCCATTCGAACCGTAATAGTCGGAGTGGCCGGCGAAGGGCAGTTGCTCGCCGAGTTGGTTGCCGATGCCGCCGTAGTCGAGGAAGTAAAAGAGCCCATAGCCGCCACGGAGTACGGTTTTTCCGTTCCCTGACAGGTCGTAGGCAAAGCCCGCGCGCGGGCCAATGGCGTGATAGTCCTGATTGACGATGCTGTCGGATATGCCGTTTTTCCCGGCTTCCATGACGGTCCCGTTGGTAACGTTGAAAGCTGCCTGCTGGTTGTGCGCTTCATAGGGACGAGTGAGAAGATCCCAGCGAAGGCCCAGGTTGACGGTCAGCCTATGGCTGACGCGCCAGTCGTCCTGTGCAAAGAGGCCGTCTTCCTGGCCGATATTGGCAAAGTACCCGGCCTGGGAACCGAGCTCATAGTCATACATGCCGCCAGCCAGCAGCTCGGAGGTTTCAAAACCGGTAAAGGAGACGACGTTTTCGTCGATCCAGAAGTAGCCTTTGCCCTCTTGCGGGTTGAAGTACTCGACCTGACGGCGCATGAACGTGCCGCCGTATTTGAAGGAGTGCTTGCCTTTTTCCCAGCTCAGCGAATCCGTCAATTCATAGGTGTTTTGGGGCACGGAATAGAGACCGTAATCGCCGGTGTATTCCAGATCGCCCTTCCAGCCGCCGATGAGCGCGCCGCCGCTGGTTTCCTGGTTGATGTTGGCATTCACGATGCCGAGGTTCTTGGAGACATAGTCGCCATACATCGGCGGGGCGTAGCCGTAGTTGTCGCGGTTATAGGCCAGATGGGCCTCATTGACCACGGTGTTCGAGAAGATGTGTGTGTAGCCAAAGTCCCAGCCGCGCGCATGGGTGGGATTGGTGCCAGTGCCGCCGCCAGCGGGAAGCATGGTGAACTCGGAAGTCTTGGCATTGATCGAGTTGTCGTAACTGAAACGGGCGAACGCCCTGTCCTTGGAACTGGCATTCCAGTCCATGCGAACGTCGAAGGTGTTGTATTTGTTGGTTTCAGACTGGCTGTCGAGGTAATTGTTGTGGTAGCGATCGGTCCGCGAGGGTGTAGGGAAAGCATTCAGGTAGTTCACAGCGGCCGGATTCAAACGGCCGGTCGGGATCATATTGTTCGCGAAGGGTTTGCAGGTCGTGGGATCGAAGATGTCGCCGGCATACGCCCCGTCGGTGGAGTTGCCGGCAAATGGGTTGCCCGTGACAGGGTCGGTGCCAACCATGCACTGCGGAAACTGGGTGAGGTTACCGCTCAGTGCCACCTGGCTAGCATTCTGCAACTCGGAAAAGTTTCCTGTGCGCATCAGAGTGGTGGGAACCGAGAGGTAATGGTTGGGAACCGCAAGGGTCTCGCGCAGCGCCTGGTAATCGCCGAAGATAAAGAGCTTATTCTTCAGCTGGGGCAGGACCGGTCCACCGATGGCGAAGCCCGGTTGCTGGCGCAGAAAACCGCCCGCAGCGGATGGCGGTGCGCCGTTGAATTGGTAGTTGGGATTGGAATCGAAGTTCTTATCGCGATAGAACCAGAAGGCCGAACCGTGATACTGGTTGGTGCCCGACTTGAGGGAGCTGACGACGATTGCGCCACCGGCGCGGCCATACTCGGCCGGGGCAACGCTGGTGCTGACCTTGAACTCCTGCGTAGCATCGACGTTGGGGAAAAAGAGAATTCCGTTGATCAGGCCGTCGTTGTTGTCCACGCCGTCGAGGATGTAGTTGTTGGCCTGGGGGCGGAGTCCATTGATGGAGAGGGCGGCGTTGCCGCTCTCGTTGTCGCGGATGGTCTCGGCCATATTGGAGCTGCCGCCGCCGCTCGCAATATCGCCATAGTTGCCGCGGGTCACGCCCGGAGTCAGCAGGGCAAGCTGGGTGAAGTTGCGGCCGTCCAAGGGAAGGTCCGTGACCTGCTCGCCCTGGATCGTCGCTCCAATGGTAGCGTCCGAGGTGTTCACCATCGGAGCTGCGCCGCTAACCTCTACGGTAACCGCTCCCCCGGCGGCCTTGAGCTGGAAGACCACGGTTTGCGTGTTGGTTACGGTCACGGTTACCACCGCGGACTCCGACTGAAACCCCGGTGCTGAGATCAGGACCGTGTAGTCGCCGCGGGGCACCGCAAGAATCGTGAACTCGCCGGCGCCATTCGATACGGCAGTGAGCTTGAGTCCGTTTTCCGTATTCGTCGCAGAAACGGTTGCACCCTGGATGACCGCGCCGGTCGAATCCGTCGCCGTTCCCGTGATGGTTCCGGTGTCGGTCTGCGCGAACAAACGAGGCACCATCAGGCAAGTCAGCAGGATCGCTAGCGCCACGAACGACATGCGCAGGCGATTCTGACTGTTGGATAGTAAGCTGGCTCTCTTGAACATTACAAAGTCCTCCAAAGTACCCATGCAAGCTATGGCCCGCGAATTCGGCAAATCCAATGCCTCTCCTTGTAGCCACGCATGACATCACGCCTTTGAGCTAACGATGGTCAATCCACGCAGAGCCAATTCGACGTCATTTGATCTTCTCCGGATAAGGCGCTTGTTTTCAAATATTAAGAGGTATACATCTCCTCGGATTTTGGCAGTTGCTCCGGCTGTCGAAGCTCAAATGGAGCCTTCTTGCCCCCTTCCGCTATACTGAGGGGCGGGATTTTGCCGGATCTTATGGCAGCGCAGCAAAACAGCAACGGCGTCAGGCGGGTGCGGTTCGGTCTCTTTGAGGCCGACCTGATGACAGGAGAGTTGCGCCGCTCCGGAATACTAGTCCGCCTGCAAAGCCAACCCTTCAAGCTGCTGGCGGCCCTGCTGGAGGAGCCAGGCCAGGTAGTTTCCCGCGAGGCTCTGCAACAGCGGCTTTGGGGCGCGGACACGACCGTTGATTTCGACCACAGCCTGGGAATCGCCGTGAATAAGCTCCGCGAAGCCCTGGGCGACCACGCCGAGAACCCTCGTTTTGTCGAAACCCTGGCCAAACGGGGTTACCGCTTCATCGCACCGGTCAAGACAATCGATCCGGAACCTTCCGCGCCGTCCGCTGAAACTCACGTGGCCTCGCCCGCTTCCTTCCGGCGCAACTTGGGCATCCTCCGCTGGGGCTGGATTGCGGCTGCGCTGGCCTGCATTTGCCTGGCGCTGGGGCTTTTTATGCTGCGCTCGCCTTCCCACCGTCCCTATCGCGTGGTGCAGGTCACCCACTCCGGACATGTTCTTACCAATAATCTCGACGATCTGGATGTGGAGAGCTTTTCCAGTTCCGTCAGCGACGGCATGCGCCTCTACTTCTCTCACATGGACAATGGCAACCCCGTGCTTGCGGTTGCATTGGCTGCCAATGGCGAGATCAGCCACTTCAACCTGCCTTCTGAGATTGGCGCTCCGTTAATTGGATCGTTGGCTCCGGACGGATCGAAGCTGATTGTTCACAGTCACTTACAGGCGGAACCCGAGCAGCCGTTGTGGATTGTGCCCACGCTCGGCGGCGATGTTCGCCGCGTGCCCAACGTGCTGGCTCACGACGCGACCTGGATGCCCGACGGGCGCCGCCTGCTCATCGCCAACGGCAATGAACTGACAATTGTGGGATCGGACGGAAGCGATCCCCGGAAACTGATCAGCACGCCCGGCATGGCCTTTTGGCTGCGCTGGTCCCCGGATGCAAAGCGTTTGCGTTTCACTCTGCGCGACCCGAAGCGCCAGACCACCGAGTTGTGGGAAGTGGCGGCGGACGGCAGCGATCCGCATCCTCTGCTGCCGGACTGGAGCCAGCCGGCCTCGGAGTGCTGTGGTAGTTGGACCTACGATGGTAAGGACTTCGTCTTTCAGTCCTGGCACAACGGTGACCGGCATAGCGATATCTGGGCCCTGCGCGAGCGACCCTGGTTCCTCAGGGAGCGTGAGCCGAGACAAATTACCAACGGCCCGCTCGACTATGAGGCGCCCACCACGTCGCCGCTGAGCGATCGCATCTACTTTATTGGTGTCAACTCGCAGATTGAGTTGCTCCACGCGCTCCCGAAATCCTCAGTCTTTACGCCGTTGGATCAGGAACTGAGCACTGCGGGCCTGGCCGAATACTCCCCTGACGGCCAGTGGGTTGCATGGCTCAATGGCTCGGATGGTTCGCTGTGGCGGAGCCGCGCCGATGGCCGCGACCGCATCGAACTGGCGACTCCGCCCCTCCACATCTTCACCATGAAGTGGTCGCCGGACGACAAGCGTCTGGCCCTTATGGCTGAGGAACCAGGCGTGCCCTGGAAAATTTATCTGATCGACGCGGAGGGCGGAAAGCCTGTTCCCCTGCTCAATGAAGACCGCAACGAAGCCGATCCGGACTGGTCCGCCGATGGCCAGTCGATCGTGTTTGGCCGCCTGCCCGACAGAATGGACTCGCGGCAACCAAAAGCCATTTACCTGATCGACATCCAGACCCACAAGGTTACTGAAATCCCTGGTTCCACCGGGCTCTTCAGTCCGCGGCTTTCACCCGACGGCCGTTACATCGCTGCGATGCGCCTGGATCAGAAAGCGCTGTTGCTGTTCGACCGGACACAGGAACGGTGGACCACGCTGACCACCCACGGCGCTGGCGACCCGGCCTGGTCGCACGACGGACATTGGCTCTATTTTCAGGATTTCCTTGAGGCGGGCAAGCCAATCTACCGCATGGCCGTTCCCGCGGGAAACATCGAGCCGGTAGCCACCATCGATAACCTGCGCCCGATTGCCGCGACGGACTACCGTCTGATCGGTTTTGCGCCCGGCGATCTGCCCATCGTCAGCGCCCGCACTTCAACCGTCAACCTTTACAGTGTGAACCTGGACGAGCGCTGAGAAATTCAAGAGAATGCCCGCGCCAAGGCGTGATCCGACTCTTCGGCCGCTGCTGTATCCAACGTGAATTACGCGTTGGAGCGCATCCTCAAGAAAGGGCACTGCGTCGTCGGGAGCCCGTGTGGTACATTGGCGCCATGATATTCAAAGCTCTGGTGATATGCGCGGTGCTGCTGGCGCTTCCGCAGGCGCCGGCGACAGCACAAGTCTCCAGACCCAAAACCACCCAACCCGCCGCCGCCCCGCCTTCGACGGATTCCGCTCAGTCGGCTCCAACTTCACAAGGTGAGTCCAGCCCAGCCCCCAAAGCCGATTGCGATGGCTTCCCGTGTGACGATCAGCAGCACCGCCCGGTTGTGGTCAACATTCCTGCTCCTGCTCCGGCTCCCTGGCTGATGCGCGAGCGCATCACGTGGGGAGCAAATCTGCTGCTCGCCCTTTTTGCTTACATCGGCATCATGGTTGCACTGTCTGTATTAAAAAAGATTGAACGCCAGACACGTTCCTCTGAAGCCGCCGCCGCCGCCGCTGCCGTCAGCGCCCAGGCTGCGTTGCTCAATGCGCAGGCCATCATCGATTCGGAAAGACCCTGGCTATTGGTATCGGTCGAACCAACCCTGGGAGCGGAAAACAGCTTTATCGTTATGGTCACAAACCGCGGCCGTACCCCCGCATCGATCGTAGCCACCTCGGAGCAGGTAAGGATTGCAATCGATGAGTCGCATCTTCCCAGTTCTCCTGTATACGACAAGGAGGAGCCGTCTGCTCCGCTGGTTCCTATCATTCTGCTGCCCGGTGAATCCTCTGGCATCAAACCGTTCCGCAGGGAAGAGGCGCGGGGAGTTTGTGATTCGGAGGAGCGGTTCAAGCACGTGGAAAACTGGGATGAGAAGATCTTTCTCTATGGAAGGATCGTCTACAGGAATTTAATTGCCCCCGCCGACCAGCAGATGCACGAAACAAGCTGGTGCTGCTGGTACATTCATGGACGGCAAAAGAGCGGCTTAGTCATCGCCGGACCGACTGGGTATAACTTGCACACTTAGTCCAGTGTTATAAGCCGCCCAAACTCGCGAGAGGCAAGTTAGTGGACGAGCTTGCAATTGGGAAGGTGCGTTCTTCAGGAAGAAACTCAGGCAGTGATCGACTGGCGAAGATCGTTCTCGAAGAGTGGCTCCGGTTCGGCCAGCCTGATCAGGCGATGAAGATAGGCTCGCGAGATACACAGGCTGCGTGCAGCCAGCGTCTTGTTCCCGTTGTGCTCGCGTACCGCCGAGACGGCCAGTTTGATCTTATAGTCGCGAAGCTGCCGCTCAAAGGAGCCTGCGGGATTGTAATCGCCAATGTCGACAACATCGCCGATGTCCACAATATCGTCGTCCTGGCTGTGAAGCGTAATATCCTCCGCGCGAACCGTGGGCCCGGCGGAAAGGATGATGGCCCGTTGCATCGCATTTTCCAGTTCGCGCACATTTCCAGGCCAGGAGTAATTCTGCAGCAGGGACAGTGCGTCCGGATCAATATCCTCCATTGGCTTCTGAAAGACCTTCGAATAGTGGTCAAGAAAGTGCATGGCAATCTGCGGGATGTCCTCAGGGTGCTCCTGCAGTGCCGGCGATTCAATGCGCATGACGTTGATGCGGTAGTAAAGATCCTGGCGGAATTTACCTTCGGCCACTAACTTCCCCAAATCCTGATGCGTGGCGAAGATCAGCCGTGCACGCAATGGGATGAGCCGGTTGCTGCCCAGGCGGTTGAACTCCATCTGCTGCAGCACGCGCAGGAGTTTCACCTGCGTAAACAGGCTCAGATCTCCGATTTCATCCAGAAAGAGCGTTCCGTCACCAGCCTGCTCGAAGTAGCCCTCGCGCGCCCCAACCGTGCCGGTAAATGCGCCCTTCTCATGTCCGAACAACTCGGCTTCGATCAGGGTTTCAGGGATCGCGCCGCACGATACGGCCACAAAGGGGCGGCTGGCGCGAGATCCCAGGTTGTGAATGGCGCGAGCAATCAATTCCTTGCCGGTTCCACTTTCGCCGGTTATAAGCACCGAGGCGTTGAGATTGGTGACCCGCCGCACCAACTGATACACGCGCTGCATATGCGTGCTCGATCCGATCAGCCGGTCGCAACCGGCTGGCTTTTCCAGCCGATGCTGCGCGGTTTGCAATTGCTGCTTCAGCGAGGAGTTTTCGTATGCCCGGCTGAGCATGGTCTTCAGATCGCGAATCGAGGGCGGTCTGCGACAGTAGCCGAAGGCTCCGCTCCGCACCAGTTCGAATGCCGTAGACCGCAGGCCATCGTCCGCCATCACCACTGAGGGAAGATTGGATGCGATTAACTCCCGCGAAAAACCGATGCGCTCCTGCAACGAACCATGATTCGAATTCAGGTCCAGAATCATGACATCGCAATCACCGTTCGAGATCAGGTGATTCATGCCTTCCTCATCCGATTCGAGCAGAACCTGGAAATCCTTCCCGAGGACAGAGGAAAGAAGCGGGTGCAGCGTGCGATCTTCCGAGTACAGTCCGATCCTGATCATGAATGAGCGATCTCCATCATCGTCTACGACTGTGCCGCCTCAGGAGGAAGCGGAAGGTTTGTCTCCATCATCCGGAATCCAAGGCAAGAAAGACAATGGCTGTTTAGTGTTAGTGCAAGGGAAGTGCAATGTTGGTACCAGGTTGCGTTCAAAAACCGTTCGTCGGATCCGCGTGTTCACTCACATTGGCCGCCTGCGCCCTTCACGCGAGGACACACTCCGGCTGGAAACAAGCCTTAAGGCGCTTAAAAAACTCCAGCTGATCGATGCCTGTTGTTCCATTCCAACCATCGTAGATACCGTTCCTGGGCCGGTCAATGCCACATTGGTAACGAATCATGTTCCCACCGCGGGTGTGAACGCCTGGCACGGAGGGCGACGAAACGATGGCGGTAATGAGGTTTCTTCTTCGGCATGCCCTGGTGTTGCGCACATAAATTATTCATTTAAAACACTTTGAATTGATCATCCCCGGGCATTACATCGAACCGGGGCACATCTTGAGCACGAAATCGGAGATATTGTCCATATCCCACTTGCGGTACTCGCCGCCGACAAGGGTAACGTTTTATCGAGTACCTACGTTTTTTGGTTATCCTGGCGGGTTACTACTTTTTATGTTGTTTACATTGACAAGTGGCACGTCAATTGCACGCAATGAGCATGTCGAATTCGAGAAGGGCCGAAATTCCCCTCGTGGCTTGCGCCGCTGCCCGCAAAGCTGTGTCCATCGGCATTTGAGTCGACGTACGCTGGCGATTCCGGAGAATTCGCCGGACGACCGGGCGTTTTGATGCTCGAGTGCACCCGCACAGCCTGTCCGGGCGACGATCCGCTGGCGTGGCCTTATTCTTCGCACGCGCTGCTTCCTGCCGGCGCGGCCTGTGTATACGTCCTGCTTCACCACGTGAAACCCTTCGTAAACATCCGTGTACACCGGACGGGCATAGAGTTCCGTTATCTTCATGAATTCAAGCTGTTTCGCTTTCCAGCGATTTGGTTGGACAATTGCATTACAATAGTGTTCTCTTGATAATATGGGGGGCGGAGAAGGAGCCGGGGCATGCACTCGTTCGCCTGGTGGCCGACGTTGATTGTTCTCACTGTGGCGACCTTCACTGACTTGCGCAGCCGCCGCATCCCGAATTGGCTGGTGTTTCCCTTCCTGGTGGCGGGGATACTTGTCTCACCCTGGCGCCAGGACTGGCACGGGAGCAGCCATGGATTTGGCTGGCATGGGGTCGGCCAATGTTTTGAAGGTCTTGGTCTTGGCTTGTTGATTTACGGCATACTTTTTTTTGTCGGCGGAATGGGAGCGGGGGACGTCAAGCTGTGCGCCGCAATTGGCGCGTGGATTGGCCCGGCCCAAATGATTTTTGCGCTGGTGATCACAGCCATGGCAGGAGGAATCATCATTTTGTGCTGGGCGGCAGGCGCGTTTGCAGTTGCCCAGTTCAAACGAATACGCATTCACTTCTCCGATTCGAAAGAGGGTGAATTGCGAGGCGATCCGGAACCGGTTCTCCCTGGTCTGCTGAAGCGCAAGATGCCTTACGCTCCGGCCATCGCAGTTGGGACGCTGATTTCGTTCTTTGCACGTTGAGTAGGGAAAGGAACATCATGCCCAACGCGCCGAGGTTCGATCAAGGGGAAGTTAATTCGGAAGTGAAGAATCACGCAAAATGGAGCAGTAATTCAGTGAGTTCAGACTCTTTCCCGTATATCGACTCTCATTCCCCCGATTCCTTCGGCTCGGATCCCTTGTCGATCGCGTTGGTTGGCCCGGACGAAGAGCGCCGAAAGGCGGCAGCAAGCGCGCTCGCGGAATGCCAGGGAGCGGAAGTTCGCGAGTTCTCCGCTTATCCCCCCGGCCTGGACGATTTGCCAAGGTTGCTCGAACAGCGCTACGACGTGATTATCATCGACCTCGACAGCAACCCTGAATACGCCCTTGAGCTTGTGGAGAGCATCTGCGCAAACGGCGCGGTGACGGTGATGGTCTATTCGTCAAAGACCGACCCGGACCTGCTGGTACGTTGCATGCGGGCCGGCGCCCGCGAGTATCTGACGCTTCCTTTCTCCCACACCATCATGGCCGAGGCGTTGGTTCGCGCCGCTGCGAGGCGCCCCGCCCACCGTCCGTCGCGAAAAGTCGGCGGCAGGCTGTTGGTATTCTTCGGCGCAAAGGGTGGCACCGGCGTCACCACGATATCCTGCAATTTTGCGGTGGCCCTGGCTCAGGACACTTCCCAGAGCACCCTGCTGATCGATCTCGACCTCCCGCTGGGAGACGCCGCGCTCAACCTTGGGCTGGTCGCCGACTTCTCGACGATTAACGCTCTTCAGGATTCCGGCCGTCTGGATGCCAGTTTTCTTAACAAGCTCCTGATCAAGCACAGCTCGGGGCTGTCCGTGCTTGCCGCTCCGGGCAAGTTCCCCAACTTCACGGCATCCAACGAGTCCATCGACAAGTTGATTTCGGTTGCGCGTCAGGACTTCGACAACGTGGTGGTCGATGTGGGATCCAGGCTTGATCTGGCGGGAACCGCCCTGTTCAGAGATGCGAGTACGATCTATCTAGTGACCCAGGCCGGAATTCCCGAACTCCGCAATTCCAATCGCCTGATCAGCCAGTTCTTCCCCTCGGGCGGCCCTAAAGTGGAGATCGTGATCAACCGCTATCAGCCTCGCGCGCTGGGGGTCGGCGATGAGCATGTTACGAAGGCCCTGACCAGGCCCGCGCAGTGGAAGATTCCCAATGATTTCGCGGCGGTGCGGCGCATGCAGAACACGGCCACCCCGCTGGTGCTCGAAGATTCGCCCATTTCCCGGCAGATCAAGGAAATGGCGCGATCCGTTACCGGGCAGCAGGAGGCTCCGGCAAAGAAAAAAGGTTTTAGTCTGTTTGGATGATGTCTTACTGAACGCCATCTTGCGCTCGACGGAAGGTCAACCTTGGAACTGCTGAATCTGGAAAAATACAAAGCGGAAATACATCGGACCCTGATCTCCAAGCTGGATCTGGAGAAACTGTCGCGGGTCAACACCAGCCAGGCCCGGCAGGCAGTATCAGGCATTGTCAAAGAGATCATCGCCGACCAGCGGGTTCCCCTGAACTTCGACGAACAGGAAAAGATCCAGGCCGACCTGCTGGACGAAGTCTTTGGCCTCGGTCCGCTTGAGCCGCTGCTCAGGGACCCGAAGATTTCCGACATCCTGGTCAACGACAAGGATCACGTTTTCGTTGAAAAGGGTGGACTTCTTATGAAGGTCAACACCACCTTTCGCGACGATCGCCATCTGCTCCAGATCATCGACCGCATCGTTTCGCGCGTCGGCCGCAGAGTGGACGAGTCCTCGCCCATGGTCGATGCCCGCCTGCCCGACGGCTCGCGTGTGAACGCCATCATCCCCCCTCTGGCGCTCGACGGCCCCTCCCTGTCCATCCGCCGCTTCGGCACCGGCCCCATCGCCGCCAATCAGCTGGTGGTCCTCAAGAGCATTTCGGCGGAGATGATGGAGGTGCTTGCCTCCGCGGTGAAAGCCCGCATCAGCATCGTCATCTCCGGCGGCACCGGCTCCGGTAAAACCACGCTCCTGAACATTCTTTCCCAGTACATTCCCAACAGCGAGCGCCTGGTCACCATTGAGGACGCCGCTGAACTCCGGCTGGCCCAGGAAAACATCGTGCGCCTCGAAACCCGGCCGCCCAACATTGAAGGACAGGGCGCCATCCGTCAGCGCCAGTTGCTGATCAACTGCCTCCGCATGCGTCCCGACCGCATCATCATGGGCGAGATCCGCGGCGAGGAAGCCTTTGACATGTTGCAGGCCATGAATACCGGCCACGAAGGCTCGATGACCACGATTCACGCCAATACGCCGCGTGACGCGATCTCCCGCCTGGAGTCCATGGTGGCCATGGGCAATATGAATATGCCGGAGAAATCCGTGCGCCAGCAGATTGCCTCAGCCATCACCATCGTCATTCAGGCCTCGCGCATGAGCGACGGCTCGCGCAAGGTTACCAGCGTCTCCGAAATTACCGGCATGGAAGAAAACGTGATCAGCATGCAGGAGATATTTGCCTTCAACAAAAAAGGAATTGGGCCCGACGGCAAGGTCATTGGCGCCTTCCAGCCGACACATATCCGTCCCCGCTTCCTCGACAAGCTCCGCGTCGCGGGCATTATCCTGCCCCCAAGCCTGTTCGAGCGCGAAACGCTGGTCAACTAAAAAGAGAGGAGGTCGATCGTTATGATGTTGATTCTTGTTCTTGTATTTGTCGGAGTGTTTTTGGTTGTTGCATTGGTGGTGAGCGCCTCCATGGGCGGAGACCGGCAGGCAAAGCAGGTCATCGCCACCCTCGACTCGGCTCTGGCCACCGAAAGCGTGGAAGCGCGCAACGAGATTCTCAATCTTCGCAAGAGCGACAAGCTCAGCACCATTCCCTGGCTCAATCATCGGCTGCTCAAACTCCAGATCGGACCGCTGCTGCGCGGCCTGCTCGCACAGGCCGATCTCAAGTGGACAGTGGGCGGCATGCTCTCGATGTGCCTCCTCTGTTTTGTTGTTCCGGCCTACGTGCTCTATTGGCGCACGGGCTCCGTGCCGCTGGCCCTTCTGGTCGGAGCGTTCCTGGGCTTCATGCCGATCGCCATTGCGATGTTCAAACGCAGTAAACGCTTCGGCAAGTTCGAGAAGGGGCTCCCGGAAGCTCTCGATATGATGGTCAGCGCCCTCCGCGCCGGACACAGCCTCATCGCCGCGATGGGCCTGGTGGCTCGCGAAAGTCCCGATCCCATCGGGACCGAGTTCAGGATATGTTTCGAAGAGCAAAACTACGGCCTTGAAATGAAAACCGCCATCGACAACCTGCTCAACCGCATTCCCATGCAGGATCTTAGAATCGTTGCGACTGCGATCATGATCCAAAAGGAGACCGGCGGCAATCTTGCCGAGGTGCTCGACAAGACCTCCTGGGTGATCCGGGAACGGTTCCGTCTCAAGCGGCAGGTGGCGACGCACACCGCGCAGGGCCGCATGACCGGGATCGTCCTGACTCTTCTTCCCATTATCCTGGGAATCGCTTTGTATTTCGTGAACCCGACATTGATGAGCATCCTGTGGACGCGACCGATCGGCATCAAGCTGCTTTGGGTGGCCAGCATCATGATCGTGATCGGCGGCTTGATCATCCGGCACATTGTCAATATGGAGGTCTGAAGAGGGCTTATGGGCTTTGCGGTGATTTCGTTCTTCATCATGTTCCTGCTGATCGCGAGCGGGGGGCTGCTGCTGTTCTATCGCGAAGCCATGCTCCAGCGGATTTCCGAGGTGATCAACCCGCAGGCTAAGCCGAAAACCCTGTTGAGCACCATTCAACAAACGGGCTTTTCGATTGGCGGCGTGGTGGAGCACTTCGAAAATGTCCTCCCCAAGAGCCAGGCCGAGGTCGGAGTCGCCATGAAGCGCCTCACCCGAGGCGGCCTCCGCAATGAGTCCGCGGTCAAGGTCTTCTACGGCGCCAAGGTAGTGGTTCCCGTGATTCTTTGCATCCTCGCCTTAGTCAGCGGACTGGCGCACCTCATCGGCCCCTTCATCTATTTGCTGTGCCTTGGCCTCGGGTTCCTGATCCCGGACTTCTGGCTGGGCGCGCGGATCAAGGGCCGCCAGAAACGGATGCGGCGAGGGCTGCCGGACGTCCTCGATCTGCTGATCATCTGCGTTGAGGCCGGACTCAGCCTGGACCAGGCGACCGCGCGCACTTCAGTTGAATTGGCTCTGGCGCAGCCCGAGTTGTGCGACGAATTGAATATCGTCGTCCTGGAGCAGCGCGCCGGGCGCGCCCGTTCTGAAGCCTGGAAAAACCTCGCGGAGCGCACCGGCGAGGACAGCATTCGAAGCCTGGTCAACATGCTGGTTCAGTCGGAACAGTTTGGAACCAGCATCGCCAAGACATTGCGCGTTCATTCCGATACCCTGAGAACCCAGCGCGTGCAGCAGGTTGAAGAAGCGGCGGCAAAGACCACCATTAAATTGATCTTTCCGCTTGTCTTTTTCATCTTTCCCTCGCTCTTCCTGGTTACTCTGGGGCCTGCGATCATTATCATGGTCGATTCGTTCTCATCCACGTTCGGGGCTAAGTGAAAGGAGTTGGCAGAATGGACAGTACTACCATTATTCAGATTGTCGCCGGCGTCTTATTTGTCGTCGTGTTGATCGTTCTGATTCAGCGCCGTCGCACCCGCGTTAAATAGCGGGTCTGGCGGAGAAGTTTTCAGCGGCGCCTTGCAAAGGCCAGGGATTCCGCTGACAAGTGCCGCGTTGAACAGAATCGGGAACACCGCCGCTTTGCCCGGCGCGTGTCGCTCGCGTTCTGTCATGACTCGGAAGCGGAAATAGCAGCTTGTTCACCGAAAGGGGAGTTTTCCATGGATAGCACTACGATTATCCAAATCGTCGCCGGAGTGTTGTTTGTCATCGTACTGATCATTCTGATTCAGCGCCGCCGAACCAGGGTCAAGTAGTACGGGATTTGCAAAAGCGCCGGAGGAGCCGCGCAGGTGCGCGGTTGCCCTCGGCCAGATTCGATAGTCCCATCTGCCCAAAATGGCTGCCCACTGGCATTGATTGTCTCTGGGAGATGCTCTCGGCAGGGGAAGTAGGTGGCGTACGCCCTTGCGCGGCCCAACTGGGCACCGCACCGCGGCCTGCATTGGGTATGCATTTTTAAACCCGGCGATCGCCGTCTGAGATGCTGGTTCGTAGCTTTCACCGGCTGCACCGATGTCGAATTGACAACTGGGATGCCCTCACAACACCCGGTTGCCGGGTAACCGCCGCGGGCGGGAGGCTTTATGGATTCACAAAAGGTTTGCGCGTACAACCAAACTCGCGAGTGCTTTCTCGGCCTGGAGGTCACCGCGGCCGACGTTCCCTACGCGAGCCTCAAAGACATGCTGTTGACGCTTGCATTGCAGTCCGGCGAGGGCCTCTGGATGAATCCGTTCCGGGGCATCCCGGATTCAGGCGTCAGCGCCCCGCTCGATCTCATCTATCTGGACGAGGATTGCCGGGTTACCGACCTGGTCGAGTCGTTCCCGACATTTCGCATCACCCCATTGAGCCCCCAGCCCGCCAGCGTCCTGGCGCTGCCCACCCACTCGATCTATTCGTCCCAGACCCAGACCGGCGATCAGCTCATGCTCTGCCCCGCCGATGAAATGGAGCGCCGCCTCGAAGGATTCTCCAGTTCCAGCATCACCGGAGCCGTGCAAGGCGCGGTGCTCCTGAGAGAAAAACCGCTGTGGAGCGGTGGCCCGGGAGTCTTGCAGCTAAAGCCCCGCTCCGACGAAGTCGAGATCGACCTGAATCCCGAAAAGCCGCATGAAATGGAGCTGATCGAACCGGGTATGACCGACGTCAAGCCGCCCAAGCACTGGCTGGAACGCTGGTGGTCTCCCGATCCCAGGAAGGCGCCTCGGATACCGGCCTCCGGCCTGGCTGCATATTATTGGACCGGCGCCGCTCCCCAGGCGCGCAACATCAAGGACATCAGTTCCACCGGCCTCTATGTGGTCACCGAAGAGCGCTGGTACCCCGGCACCCTGGTCCTCATGACCCTGCAACGGACAGACCTCGGAGATGAATCCGCCGAGCGCTCCATCTCCGTGCATTCCCGCGCCGTCCGCTGGGGAAATGACGGCGTAGGCCTCCAATTCGTGATGAAAAGCTCCCTGACCCCCGAGCAGGGAAGAAACGCTCTCGTTGACGGGGTCAACAGAAAAGAGCTGGAAAGGTTCCTGAGACTTCTGAAAAAGGGCTGAATCTCCCACATTCTCGAGAGTTTGTACCAAAAGTAACCACAATATCAATCTATGGTAATATGGTGTCATTACGATTGGCGGGTCAATTTGACGCTAACGAGGGATTGTGGAGTCGGACTATTCAGTGAACAGTAGATGAAGGGGAACAATATGTCTGCACGAAATGGTTTTGGGCGACAAGCCAGGATCTCCGCTCAAGGGGGTAAGCCTCCCGCGGACTCCAAAGGTGTGCGTGTCCAGACCCGGTCGCGAGTGGCCAGGGTCGGCGCTTTCCTTCGCTCCCGCAACGAGGGGCAGGCACTGGTTGAGATCGCCATTGCGCTCCCGTTGTTGCTGATTCTGCTCACGGGCATTTTCACATTCGGAATCGCGTACATCAATGAAATGACACTGCAAAGTGCCGTGGGGTCGGCGGCGCAGTTGGTCGCGGTCAGCCGCGGGTCCAGTACAGATCCTTGTGCCACAGCGTATGGGGCGCTGAAGGAAGCGGCGCCGAACTTCAACGCAACAAACTTGGGCGCCGGCCTGACGGTCACGGTCAATGGGACAGCTTCTACAAAAGGAGAAACCGCCTGCGCCACAGACTTGGGGACCACGTATGGTGCGAGCTCGGGGAAATCCGTCTCGGTTTCCGCGACCTATCCTTGCACTATCGGTGTTTACGGAAGAAACTTTGCACCAACCTGCCAGCTTGCGGCAACAGTATCGGAGTTGGAGTACTGAATCGGAGTTTGAGTACTAACGCAAAACCATCGAGGTCAACGCAATGAAAATGATTTCTAAGTCGTCCTTTACCGAAAAGTTCCTCAATAACCAGAGCGGGCAGGTGCTTATCTGGGTCGTTTTGGGATTTCTCTCTTTGGTTGCCATGGCCGGCCTCGTTATTGACGGCGGCTTGGCCTATGCCGATAACGCAAACCTTCAGAACACCGCCAATGCGGCGGCCCTGGCCGCGGCTGGCGAGGTGTACTTGTCTTCAGGAAGCGGCGACGCAACCGCTTACGGAAACCAGTATAGTGCCTCGGCCGGAGAAACGAACTCCAGCAGCACGCTGCGGGAAACGGGCACTGTCGCGACCGTCATCACGCCGGTTTGCCTGAACCTGCTCGAGCCGAATGGTGAAACCTGCGGAACCAGTTCGCCCAAAAACGCTGTCCACGCCTACCAGACGAACACCATCAACACATTCTTCATGAGGTTCTTCGGCGTTCCTACGCTGACAGTCAAAGCCGAGGCGACGGCGACGATGAATAGCGTTGCGAATAATTGGAATGTAGCCATCATTGAAGATGCTTCGGGGTCGATGTCCACCACCGACTCCAACTGTACCGGCAGCCCCACGGAATTCCAGTGCGCGCTGCAGGGAATTCAGACGCTGCTGGGATCCATCAACCCGTGCCAATTTGGCCAGACCACCTGCACCAACGCGGACGCAAACTTCCACGTCAGCCTTTGGACATTCCCCAACATCATCACGACGGATCTCCCGGTGGCCAACGCTTGCAGCGGCACAACCTATATTGAGCCTTTGCCGTATCAGGTGCTGACCCTTCCAACTCCCGGAGTCACGGGCTACACGCCGCTCACATACGCCTATCCAAACGGGACCAAATGGTCTGCGAGCTATGAGGTCACATACGGAGCGAGCGATGCGGACGCCAATGGCTTTGTGAGCGACTACTACCAAGCCAACTCCCCATCCACGGGGAATCTGAATCCCAGTTCCTCCATCGTGAAGGCGGTGGGAAATGGCGGCAACGGAGGAACGGTCGGCTGCTTGCCCGTCTCCCCAAACGGTATTGCTCTGAACGGCGCTACGGGTACCGGCACTTCCAACTCCATCGTCAACACCGTGAACGTCGGCGAGGGCATCACCTACTACGCGGCCGTACTCTATGCGGCGCAGTCGGCATTGCTCGCCGAGCAAGCCGTGCCCGGCAATACGAACTCGCAGAACGCGATCATCCTGCTCAGCGACGGACAGGCGAACACCCAGTGGATTTATTTTCCGCAGGGTTCTCTCTCGCAGACGCCGTCGGCCAACACTTCCACGAAGTCCACAATTGTGACCGGCACGGGATATCCAACCGGGTACGACACGTTGAAAAGCACTCCGAACACGAGCGCATATGTAGCTGCCCATTACACGACCCCAACCTCGGAAGCCACCGGGTCGGTCTCCGGTCTGTATCCTGACTTCTTCGATGAATGCCAGCAGGCAATTCTGGCTGCCCAGGCCGCCACAAAGGCGGGAACCACGGTCTACGCGGTCGCCTATGGCTCGGAGCAGTCGGGATGCGGCTCCGGAAGCCACGCCGACGACTTTACCGATGTCACGATGACGGCCACCGGGTCTAACCTCCTTGTGCCTCTGAACGCATCTTTCTCGTCGGCTTCGGCGCTTACGCCGTGCATCACGATGGAGAATATTGCCTCCTCTATTGCCACCGGCTCGAGCACTTTCTACTCCGACTATCTTCAAAGCGGTTCCGGAGTCAGTACCAGTTGCCAGTCGGCGTCGAATCCGGAAACTCAGATAGCCGACATCTTCTCGGCAATCGCGGCCAGCTTTACCAAGCCGCGGTTGATTCCCAACACTGCCACGTAGACTCCGGCATAACTCAAGGCATCGCAACCGGCGGGCTTGTTCATCGAGCCCGCCGGTTTTTTTGTTACTCGATGTCAGGAATAATCAGCATCACTTCTACCCGCTTCGGCTGGCCACCTTGTAGCGCGGCCCGAAACTCCCACTGAGCCAGCGAATCCAGCACGAATCTAGACTGGGGAAACTCCGGCGGGAAGACGATTTTAAGTTGCTCGAAACGGCCGTCCGTATTCACAAAGCCATGAATGATAAGTGCATCGGCATTCAAGTCTTCCGAAGCAATGTTAGGCCGCACAATGTTATAGGCCCACGGCGCCTCCAGGTGCGCCGTGTTACCCCCCGATGCCGCATCGTCGGAGCGGGGAAGCGAGTACTGGAAGATCCAGCTCTTGGCAAGACCTACATGCAGGTAAACCGTGTAGGCCATCCTGCCGCCCCATAACCTCGCAGTCTCGGGATACTTATCCTCCAGCGAAACTCCCACTACCACCGAACTAAACTGGCCGGTCCTGGGCAGAGTAATATGCGTAGTTGCGGGCCGCGCTGCCGGGCCTTCATCCGTATCTGACTCCTTCGCGGTCCCCGTGTCGTTCCCGTTTCCAGTTCCGTTGCCGGGAGTTGGCCAGATCTTTGCGCCCGTTCCATTGGCTGCGGCTCCGGCGGGAGCTGTCGCGCCTTTCGCATTGCCTGTCCCCGTCCCCACTGTCATTGTTCCACCGCTGCCGTTCGGGCTGGTGCTGATGTTAGTGCGCGCGGAGGCATTTCCCTGTCCCTGCATCAGCATTCCAGGAGCGGAATCGGAGGAGCTTGCGTTCGCCGGTGGAAGGATAACTTTCCCTTCCGTCATGCGCACATCGGAGATAGATACCACCGCGGTAGGAGTCGGTTGCGCCGATGACACCGAGCTGGTGGTTGGCACCGCTTGCGGAAGCTCCGGTCCCTTCACAACCACCGGAGATGTTGTGCTGGGTAGAATGGGAATCTTCTGCTGAGACAGATCGGTGGCCGAGATACGAACGTCAGCCAGCCTCGCCTCTCGATTGGGTAGTACGGGTGAAGCAAGAACCTGAGCGGCAGTTAGCTTTACCGGTGGGGGCGGAATGATGCTCTTTACCGGTAATTGCTCGGGCGACCAGAGGACGACGGTCGGAAGCGGAATATCCTGCGGGAGTTTCAGAAGGTTCTTGAGTTTCGGCTGCAGTAATGTCTGGTGTGCAACCGGTGCTTCCGTGGCCTGCCGCAGCACTGCTTCCTGTTGGGCGGAACTCACACCCTCGGGAATCTTCTTCGCGTTGGGATAAGGGCTGGGAGAGTCTGAGCCGCTGGCTGGATGCTGCCTCGCCGGCTCGGGCAAATGCAGCTCCAGGTTGCGTACGGTCAATCGCTCGTCGAGTATGCGATTCCTCAATGGCGGCGGGTGCAGGAGGCCATACGCTACCAGAGCGATAACCGCTCCGTGCACCAGAATCGATACAGCAAACGAAGGCGACTTCCGGCCCAGCTCGGGTCGTTCCGAAAACAGCGTGATCGTTTGGGAAGACCTCATGATCGGCTGAACTCCCTATGCGGAATCGTCTGGAAAATGGATAGTGATCCCATTCTATACACACTCTGCAAAGACGGCATGAATGAAGCTCCATCCCCCGTTAGTAATCAATAAGTAATCTTGTTTTGCGCTCGTTAGGTCTGGGTGCTCATAGCTCTCTTGATACCTCTTGCATTTGATTCAGCCTTCGTGACTTATTTGTGTGGACAGTAAGGAAAAAAGTGTACACTGGTCACACGCTAGCCCTTGCTTGACTCTCTGTTTACGCTACCCTCAGGGTCCAGCGCGGAACCTAAACTCGACTCATGGGTCTTGCAATCGACCCAAGGGCCAGCAAGGATGAACTGGCCAGGTTACCAGTTCAAACAGGCTTTCTATGAACCGAAGACTACTTACGATTCTCCTCCTGGCTTTCGTGATTGCCTCGGCATGCGGCTTCCTCGTATGGCGGCTCGTGGGCAAGCAATTGAACCAGGCCAAACCGGTGCCCTCCACGAAAGTGGTTGCGGCTGCCACCGACATCAAACTCGGAGCGGTTCTCACTGCGGCTAACCTGTCCACCATCGAGATCAACGGAGCGCTGCCCAAGGGCGTTCTGCTTCGGCCGGAAAATGCGATTGGCCGGGGCGTGATCTCCGACATCTATGCGGGCGAGCCGATTAACGAAAACCGCCTTGCCGCGGTTGGTTCAGGCGGTGGATTGGCAGCCACCATTCCTCAGGGGATGCGAGCGACCGCAGTCAAGGTCGACGATGTCGTGGGCGTGGCCGGCTTCGTCACTCCGGGAATGCGCGTGGACGTTCTCATCTCGGGCAATCCCCCGGGAGATCAGGCTCGCAACCTGGAAACCGGCACATTGACCCAGACGCTGCTGCAAAACATTCAGGTTTTGTCGGCCGGTCAGGATATTCAAAAGGACGCCGAGGGCAAACCGCATCCGGTTCAAGTCGTTAACCTGCTCGTGACGCCGGAGCAGGCCGAAACGCTGAGCCTGGCGAGCAACCAGACAAAAATCCAGCTTGTGTTGCGGAACCCGCTCGATACCACGATCAACCAGGTTCCCGGTACCGCCATGGTCAACCTCTTTGCGGGCCAGGCGCCGCCCAAGGTCGTGAAAGTCGCGGCAAAGCCAAAGGTCGTGAAAGCCCCCCCGGCCTTTTCAATCGAAGTCATTAACGGTAACAAACGGAGTGAAGCAAAATTCGGTACTCCCGGGGGAACGCAGTGAGATCGAAAGCTGGAATCAACATCGCTTCTCTCAGCGCATTGTGTGTTTTCCTCTGCGCTGTGTCGGGCCTGCAGGCTCAAACTTCTCCGGCACTGGCGCCGGCGGCTCAGGCAGGAGCTTCCCTTCAGGACTCGGCGAATGAGCTTTCAGTTGCCGTTGGAAAAATGGTACTGGTGGATACCGCTCAGCCGATCGCCCGCGTAGCACTTGGGCTGGCTGAGGTGGCCGAAGTTCAAGCGCTCAACCCGACCGAGGTCATGGTAACCGGCAAGACTGCTGGAGAAACCAGCCTCATTATCTGGGATGTCAAGGGTGGCCGTCAGTTCTTCAATGTGACGGTGCGGGCGAGTACGACTGGATTGGACGACAGCCTCGAAGGCATTCGCCGCGAACTTAGAGCCGAGCTCCCCGGACAAGCTCTCAAGGTCACCTCCGACAACGGCATCATCTTCCTGCGCGGCACGGTCAAGAATCTCAATAACTCCGCGCGCGCGGAAAAGATTGCCTCCACGGGCGGAAAAGTTGTCAACCTGCTCAACGTCGATGTGCCACCGGCAGACCCGCAAATCCTGCTCAAGGTTCGCTTTGAAAGCGTCGACCGCACCAAAGAGACTCAATTGGGCATCAACCTGTTCAGCAGCGGGTTCGGAAACACGATCGGCGCAGTCACCACCGGCCAATTCTCGCCGCCAGGGCTTAACCTTCCCACAGGAGGTACTTCGGCGGTGGCGCCGACCATTTCGAATCAGTTGAATCTGTTTGCGTTCTTGCCCGGCCTGAATCTCGGCGCGACCTTGCAGGCCCTTGAGCAGAGACAGTTGGCTGAAGTTCTTGCGCAGCCCAATATCATTGCCGCGAACGGCAAGGAAGCCAGCTTCCTGGCCGGCGGAGAGTATCCGTATCCGCAGGTTCAGGGCTCTTCTTCCGCGGTCGGCGGAGCAGTTACCATCCAGTTCAAGGAGTATGGCGTTCGGCTCAATTTCATTCCGACCATTACTCCCCGCGGAACCATCCGGCTTCAGGTAGCCCCGGAAGTCAGCACACTTGACTTCACCAATGGCATCGAGATATCGGGATTCGATGTGCCCGGCATAGACACCCGGAGGGTGAACACCGAGGTCGAATTGGCAGATGGTCAAAGTTTTGCTATCGGCGGACTGCTGGACGACACCGACAACGAAACCTTCATGAAAATCCCTTTCCTGGGAGATATTCCGATCCTGGGCAAGTTTTTCCAATCGATGCAGAAAACCAAGGTCAGCACTGAGCTGATCGTGATTGTGACGCCGGAGATCGTGACGCCCATTGAAGCCGGGGCAACCCTGCCCGAGCCAAAGTACCCAGGAAAGTTCCTGCCGCCTAACTCCGGCATCCCAATGAACAATCCTGACGCAAAGACCGCCGCTAACACCCCGGCGCCCGCACCGCCATCCCTTCCCGTCGAGAAGCTGATTGACAGCATGAGACCCGAGAGGCCGTTGATCATTGAAAGTGGTTCTGGAACCTTTGGCGCCTCATCGGGCAGCGGGGCCAGTGCCGCGTCGAGCGCTCCGCCGCAGTAGGCATAAGCATTCCGGCTGTCTTAACAGGCAGCAGGGCTGCTGTACAGGCAAAAACCTGGAATTCTCGGCTATCTCTTGAAGGGCGCGTTGTCTGCGCCCTTCAAAGTGTCTCAAGCTAGAAATGATACCCGCCTGAGATTTCCGTTCGAGACAGGCGAGAGGTTTCGAGGCAACCGGATGAATCCGCTTACCAGGATAAGAACGGCAGTGCGTGATCGCCTTTCTCGGCGCCGCAACATTCCCCCGGAAGTTCGCCTGCGGGTTTCCAATCTCACGCGCCACACTATTCTTGCTACATGCATGGAGGTGGCCGATAGCGGCGAAAAACGCAACAAGGGCCTGCTGGGGCGCAAGCATCTCGCTCCCGGAGAGGGTCTGTGGATCATCCCGTGCGAGTCCGTGCACACTTTCTTCATGCGGTTTCCCATCGACCTTGTCTATCTGGACCGCAAGAAGCAAATCAGGAAGCTCAGGAGCGCCGTGCCCGCCTGGCGGCTCTCTGCCTGCCTGTCCGCGCACTCCATCCTGGAGCTTCCCGCCGGCACCATCCGCAATACTCACACCGAATGCGGCGATGCACTTGAGTTCTCGCCTGTCCCGTTGCCGAATGAGGGCTCAGCGGGCATGGAGACTCGAGCCGAATAGATTGTGAAGACCGATTGATCATCCGGCCCTAGCTCGTCGCTTGGCTCCGCTCTGGCGGTGAATCGGAAGCGAAACTCCGTGACACATAGACCCACAGATAGAAAACTCCCATGATCAAAAGGATCAGTGGGGCAGAGAAGATCTGCACATTGATCAGTATCTGCCCGCCAAATCCATTCCCCGGCGGAAACAACTTGTTGATGGCGCCGAGAATCGCTAACCACGAAATATCCCCGATCAAAACGAATGCCGCTGCGTTCAGAAGAAGTGCGAGCCAGCCGGCAATGCCTCGTTCAGCCCACAGCAGGGCGCAGGCGGGAACCGTGAGAAGCAAGAGCTTGGCGTCATATTGATGATGATAGATAGGCAGCATGGAGAGAGCTGCAATGGACGCGAGCGCCAGCGCCGCCCGTGCCTGCGACGATCGAGTTTTCAGAGTGACGAATGCCCATACCAGGATGGGCGGTGCACAGATCAGGTAGGTGACTGGATTGTAGATGCCTGGGTCGTTCCAGAAGGCGCTCACCACCGTTTGCAGATTAATCATCATGCCCAGGCCGTGCCAGCCCGCTGAAGCTTGTCCGGGGTCGGTGAGTCCGCCGCGTTCCGCAAATGCCAGGATATTGGAGTGAAGCTCCTCGATCCAATGGGGCGATATCACCCATGTCCACAGTAACCCGGGCAGACTCAGGGCGACTGTCACCATGAGGGTTTGCAGTGCGCGTCTCCGGTAGATTCCGCCTGCCAATAAGAAGTAAAGCCAGACCAGGCCCGAATCGTGCGGCTTGATTGCCAGGCTGATCGCAAGGCAGAATATGCCGGCCGCCACATATCGCTCTCGAAGAAAGCACCAGACGGCAACAACGCAAAGACCGATCGCAACGCCGGCCATATTGCCAAGAACAATCAGTAACTCGCAGTTGGCGAGAAAAAAACCAATAAGTGCCCCACAGACCACCGGCGACGAGTCAGCCCCGAGATCCCACATGAGAAAAGCGGCAAGAATCAGTCCGCCCGCGATGAGTCCCATCCACAACGTGTGTGCCAGACCCCATGGCAGCATCGCGAAGGGAACCGTGAGAAAGAATGCGGTCGGCAAATACAGATAACGTGCGAAGTGGTTAGCGTGAGTTACATCTCCCGGTCGCGTTCCCCCCTCTGCGCCAGCTACCTGAAGGACCGCGCTTTCGTTATACGGATCGCAATGTTGAATGAGGCACCGCGCGGGATAGTAGACGACTCTGAAATCGACCATTGCGACGGAGGAGCCATTCGATAGCACAGAGCCCAGCAATACAAGCACCAGGCTTCCCAGCAAGAAAAGATACAGACCGTCAAGCCTGGCCTTTTTCATCTTTAGCCTCCCTGCGCGATGCATAAACCCACAGATAGAAAGCACTCATGATCAGCAGTATGGTTGGGGCAGGGAACACCACGATGGCCGTCAGCACCCACCCTGACAGCCACGGCGTGGTCGGGCGCAGGTGGCTGATCACGCCGAAGACAAGCGCCCAGGGAAGATCTCCGGTAAGCACGAATGCCGCGGCATTCACCAGGAGCGCGAGCCGCCCAAGCATGCGGCCTTCAGACCACAGCATGGCGCAAGCGGGAACCGTGAGCAGCAGAAGCTTGGAATCGTAAATCCGATGATAGACAGGCAGCATGGAGATCGCTGCGATTGCCGCGAGCGCCAGCCAGGCTCTCTCCGGCGAGAAGCGCGACCGCAGCGTGACCACAATCCAAACCAGGATCGGCGCTCCGCCGATCAGGTAAGACACTGGGTTGTAGAAGCTCGCATCGTCTCTGAAAAGGCTGACGACCGTTTGCAGGCTGATCACCATGCCAAGGGTATGAGCGCCCATCGATGAGGGTCCAGGGTCGTTCAAATCGCCGCGCGCCGAGGTTGCAGCCAGATTGGAGTGCAGTTCCTGCATCCAATGCGGCGCTACCTGCGACACCCACAGAACGGCCAGCAGGCTCAGGACCGCGGCGAGTCCGAGAGATTTGAGCGCACTCTTTCGGTATGCGCCTCCAGCCAGCAGGAAATAAAGCCAGACGAGTCCCCCGTCATGAGGCTTGAAGGCCAGGCTGATTGCGAGGCACACCACGCCGACCGCAACAAAACGATTCTTGATGAAGCACCAGACGGCAATCAGGCAAAGGCTGATCACAATTCCCGCCGCGTTGCCGATAATCACCAGCACTTCGCTGTTGGCCAGAACAAACGCGATCAAGACGCCTGCGACCGCCGGCGCATAGTCGGCCCCGAGGTCCCACATCAGGAACGCGGCAAACATCAGGCTTCCAGCCATGAGGATCATCCACACCACATAGGCGTGGCCCCACGACAGAATGGCAAGGGGAGCAACAAGGAAAAGCGCAGTCGGCAGATTGATACAGACGACGATTGCCCTGCGCGCCGATCGGGCAAGGATCGGGTCCGATGGGAATTGCCCTCCGTCGGCCTCATACATGCGGAGGATTTCTCCATCCTGGTAAGGATTGCTATGTTGAAGAACGCAGCGCGCCCCGTAATAGATTGCCTTGAAATCCGACATCGGCGCCGGGTTACCCCTTTCAAGAATGGCGCCAAGCATGAGAAAAATCATGCCTCCCAAAAGCAGCAGATAAAGACCGTCGAGCCGCGCTTTTGTCATCACGATCCTCTCTGCTTTCTTCCGATGCCGCTGCGGCTGTTCAATCGGCCGCCGGCTCGCACGCGAGAAGGCTGCTCCGGTCGTTTGGCCCGTATAGAATCCAACCGGATAAGCGAGCTGATTCCGCTGCGGGAGTTATGCATTTCTAACACTCTAGACGAAGGTCGCGGGATGGTCCAATGCGGGCAGGCGGCCGGCTGCTATGGAAGCACCGGGGCAGTAACTGCCGCGTGCTTTTCAGGCTCCTCCGCGCTTGTTTTCTTGAATCCGATTGCGAGCAGATACCACGCCAGCCAGGCTGCCGCGGTCCAAAGAAACTGGGCCGAGTGTATCTTGACGCCGCAGATCAATTCAGCCTCCACCACGATACTGGAAAGCGCGAGAATCACCAGCAGCGTGCGGGACCGTGTACGATATGCGCCATCGAGCAAGCCGGGTATGACCAGCCCCTGGTCGTAAAGAAAACAATACGGCGCCGCGAAGATCGAAACCACCATCAGCATCCCGCCCTCATTCAACCAGTCCCAGCGGTGGCGGCGGCGCCAGTAATAGATCAGCGCCCACGAGCAGGCCAAAGCCGGCGCCACGTACTGAATCCACATCGTCTTCTCGCTGATCCAGAACCGCAGCACAATACTGAGGCAGGGAATGAATTCCGCCTCGACTCCCACCGTGCGGATCATATGCATGTATTGGCTGAATGCCATTGGGTCAATGCAATAGACGAGCGCGCAACTCGCGGCCATGGCAACGACGGTACCTGCCAGCAGCTTGTAGCTCCTGGTCACAACGATCCACGCCAGCAGGACAACGCCGAAGGGCAGAAACAGGTGAGGCTTCAGCATGCACAGCCAAAGCGAGGCGCCGGCCAGAAAGGGACGCGCGCGATGCAGTCGCAGAAACAGCACGAACCCCAGGAGGGGAAAAAGGGAAGTCTGGCCCATCATCAGGCACAGAAGCGCCGGTCCGAACGAAAGCCCAAGCCAGTGCAACTGGTTTGCGGGCCGTCCATGCATAATCCAGAGCAAATGCACCGAGTACAGCAGGCAGCCGAGCAGAACGAGGGACCAAAGCAGCGTCGCCAGGCGCAGCGGCAGGAACCCCAACGGCATGGCGAGTGGCAGGCTCCACGGCGGGTTGCGCATGAAGCCCACTGTGTATGCATCGGGAAGCCCCGCGCCATGCTCGATCCGCGTCATGGCCTCTGCGTCAAAGGGATTGGCGTGATGAACAAGCTGCTGGCCGGTCGCCCAATACACAACAAAATCGCGCGCCCCTGAAATGTGGTTTGTCAGCGGCGCAGCGCAAATAAATATCGAGACCAACGCAAGCGCCAGCCCGCTTACCAGGGCGATCGCCATTTCAACAATATCGGGGTTTGCCTTCGCTGCGGGAATCCCCGCTCCGCTTGCCATGAACGACATTCTACCCTGCTGTATGGACACTGGTGCGTTTCTTCTCCATGCTCAAGCGCGGCGCGGAGTTCGCTCCGCTACCTGTCACCGAGCCTCCAACATCGCTGGTGCTCGGTTCATTCGATACAGAAGATAGAGCTGCGCAAATCCAAGAACCGCCAGCGCGAGCGACAGCAATTGAATTCCATGCTTCATCGCGATCGGAAGAGTCACCCACGATGCCGCAAAAATCAAGAAGGACATGAACGCTGTCCAGCGCGTGCCAGCGCTCCAATGCATTTCCTTCACCGCGCCGAGAGTCAGTACCACGGCGACCGCAACCAGGATGGAGTCATACATCGGGACATAGACATTCAAGAGCAGGGTCCAGGTAAGTGTTGCAGCCCAGGCCAGAGTTTGTTGGGGTCCGCCGCCTCTGGCAGACTTCCACAGCAGCACGGCAAGCCCTCCCGCAATGATCGTGACTACGGGGATCATCAAGGCCACACCCAACCCGGACCGGCCGCCGTCAACCGCCTGCAGGCATGAGCCGATGTCGATGAACTTCCAGAGTTGAACAGTCCTTTGGCCCTCAAGGCCGGCCACTCGGCCGAACAAGGCGAGGAACCGCGAGTAGACTTGCCAGATCTGGATTCCACCGAAACCCGTTGACACCAATGCGAGGGCCGCGATGCCGGTCATGAACCCGGCCAGCGTGCGAAATCTGCGCGTCAGCAGCAGCATGGGAACAAACAGCAGCAGCAGTGTCGGCTTATACGCCAGCATTGAGAGCGCCAAACCGCTCAGCATCAGTCTGGAATGCCTCTCCAGATAAATGGCAATCCCCACCGAACAAACTGCGATGGCGCTCAGTTGACCATTCACGAAGATGCCCCAGAAAAACGGATAGAACGCCAAAGACAGGCAGAGGATCAACGAGACTTTAATCCTATCTCCGGACCAGGCGCCTCTCGCAGCGGCGGTAATCCCCACCATGTAGAGAATCAACGAGCAGGCAGTCCAAAGGAAGAAAGCCACGCGAAATGAAACCCGCGCAAAGAGACTGAAGAACAGGCCCACGAATGGCGGATATGGGCTGGGCCCGTAAACATAGCTGGGAGCGGAGTAAATCGCGTTGAATGTCTTTTGTTGCAGGCCGTAATCGTAGAGACTTGCGGCTGGATAGTCCTTCACAATATGACCGATTCCATAGAAATAGACGAAGTCATTCGGCTGCAGGGGGATTGAAATTATTCCGGCTTTGAACTGAATCCAGACTGGAATGCAAAATCGCGTAAGGAATATGGCTCCTGCCAAAACCCAGCAGGCCAGGTTGATCTCCTTCAGCCCAGGCATCGGACCGAGGATTTTGCCGAACCATACCGAAAATGACTTACTCCCGCGTCCCGCCTCAGCCGGTCGATTCCCGCTGTCCATGCCATCTCCTCGATCGCGGCCATCCGCTGATCGGGCTCCCGATTCAATATGCTGAGTTGAAGGAAACTTGTCTAGGTACACAATACATGAACAACTGACTGCGTCAAGATTTGCCGCATGGAACCATTGAAAATAAACCTCAAGTTGCTTGCAGCCTTCAACTCCACTTATACGTCAAAGCAAATGGACTTACTAACTGCCAAATCAACCGGTGTCGATCCGAACCGGCTGCAGAGATTCCGCTATCCCGCCATCCCACTTTTGCGCCACGGTAATACACTTTTCGGTCATGTATACGAGCCCGGTCTTCCCACCGCATGCTGTATACAAATGTTTACACCCCACTCGGCCGCACTTTATTGTTGATTCCGCCAAGTTATTGAGTTATAAGAAGAAATGTCCAGCTTCCAGATTGGCACACCACTTGCTGTATTGAGGGTGTTCCGGTCTATAGCCGGAAAAAATCAACCTAGGGAGATTCAAATGAACAATCTGCTTCTGAAGATGTATGTTAAGTTCCAGGACCTGGCGAGCCGTGAAGAAGGTCAGGATCTCGTGGAATATGCGTTGGTCGTTGCTCTCATCGCTTTCGGCGCAGTTGCCGGCATGAACGCTCTGGCCAAGGGCCTCAACACCGCCTTCAACACCATCAGCACCACGCTGTCCACCTCGGTCTAGTCCTTGCCGGGTGACCGGCAAGCGAACTATGTCCCCTAACTTCGCGCCTTGTGGGAGAGCTCGACGTCCACCCCAGCATCGGGACGTACTCTCCCCAGCAAGGGTCGACTCCCAGCAATAGATTTGTTGAGGCAGCCCGATGCGGCCTGAATACCTGAGACTTCTCCTTTGCCTGCGCCGCCTGATTACACTCGACCACGGGCAAGATCTGGTCGAATACGCACTGGTTGTCGCTTTGATCGCATTCGCTGCGACCGCCAGCATGAAAGCCTTAGCCACCGGTATTAGCACCGCGTTCGACACGTTGAGCGTCGAGCTTCATAACAACGCGATCTAAACCCTGGCAAGGCAGGCCTTCGTTGTCAAACTCTTCACCATCGTTTCTCGCGGGAGAGCTATGCTGGGCAAGCCAATTGCCGACGCAAGCTCTCCCCTTCCTTTAGACCCGCATATAATTGCCGTCCATGTTTTCCCCTCGGCACTGGCTTGTGTTCCGGGAAATCAAGGTTTGAGAGTGAAGCAGAGCATGACAACCCCTCGCAGGACTAGTCTGGCTCTGTTCCTCTTTTGTTGCGGGATATCTATTTGGTGGGGTTTGGCGCTCTCTACGCGCGCCGCTGACGGGTCGTCCGGCTTTCAAGCCGTCTATTACGGGACGCGATGCCTCCTGCAAAGTCAGAACCCATACAAGCAAACCGAATTGGAGAAGGTTTACCGCGCGGAAGGCGGGGCGTATTCATCCCAGTCACACGCTGTCCACGAGTCGGTGACCTTGTATGTCAATCTGCCCACCACATTTATCTTCCTGCTCCCTTTCGCGCTTTTGCCCTATGGCGCCGCGCATGCGCTTTGGATGATTCTGCTCGCCGCGCTCTTTACCCTCGCCGCTTTTCTGGCTTGGAATCTTGGAGCTGGCTATGCGCCACGCGTTTCCCTCTTTCTCGTTTGTATCCTGGTTGCCAACGCGGAAATCATCTTCAGCAGCGGCAATACCGCGGGCATTGTTGTGAGCCTCTGCGTGGTAGCCGCGTGGTGCCTCCTCAAGAACAGGTTTGTGCCGGCGGGCATTCTTTGCCTGGGAATCGGCCTCGCCATCAAGCCCCATGACGTGGGCCTCGTTTGGCTCTATTTCCTTCTCGCGGGTGAAATGCTTCGCAAGCGTGCTCTTCAATCCCTTCTGATTCCCGTTTTTTTCGGCCTGGCAGCCTTTCTGTGGGTCTCTCATGTCGCGCCGCATTGGATTGAGGACTGGCGTTCCAATCTCTCTGCCATTTCGGCGCCGGGCGGCATCAATCAACCCGGCCCTCATTCCCTGACCAGCCGATCTCCCGACATGATCGTCGATCTCCAGGCAGCTGTGAGCGTCTTCAAAGACGATCCGCGCCTCTACAATCCGGTCAGCTATCTGGTCTGTGGAGCGCTCCTTCTCCTGTGGGCCGTTCGCTCGTTCAGAGCGCGCTTCTCGCACCAGGGAGCACTGCTCGCGTTGGCGGCTGTCATTCCTCTTACCATTCTTGTCACCTATCATCGTGCATACGACGCGAAACTTCTCCTTCTCACCATCCCCGCCTGTGCAATGTTGTGGAGCGCGGGTGGCCGGATCGCGCGTATTGCGCTCCTGGTGACGACCGCG
This sequence comes from Acidobacteriaceae bacterium, assembly GCA_003166055.1. Next base: position 9,572 of record PMWR01000320.1, on the reverse strand, counting down.
GCGATTCTATTGACTGCGGATATTCCATTGGCGATTCTGGTCGTGCTCGCTGCTAAACTGCATGTGGGAACAGACGGTGTCTTCGGAAAGATTCTGACTGTGTCAATCTTGCGGCCCGCCCCGATCGCATTGTTTGCAATGGCTATCTTCTATCTGTGGGCGTATCTGCGGTTTCCCGGGCCGGACACGCTGAGATGTTATCGAGAACCCGATGCCATGGTTGAAACAGCCGGACCGGCAACGAGCAATTCCTTACCGCTGCGCCCAGCCTGAACCTTCACCCTCCGCCTCGCAGTGATTGATCTGCAAGCCAGCTATCGAACCAAACGCACTCGGAAGGCGTGTTCATGATTAACGGAAAACGAATTGCGGTTGTGATGCCCGCCTACAACGCCGAAAAGACTCTGGAAATGACCGTTCAGGAGTTGTCCGACGTCGTCGACATCAAAATCCTCGTCGACGATTCGAGCAAGGATCAGACCGCGACCCTCTCAAGAAAACTTGGCGTATTGACCTTTGTCCACGACGCCAATTACGGTTATGGGCGCAATCAGCAGACCTGCTATCGCGAGGCCCTGGCCGCCGGTGCCGACATCGTCGTGATGGTGCATCCTGACTACCAATACACGCCATTGCTGGTTCCGGCTATGGCCGGCATGGTGGCCAGCGGCGTTTATGACATGGTCCTCGGCTCCCGCATTCTCGGAAGAGGCGCGCTCAGAGGCGGCATGCCCCTCTATAAGTACATCGCCAACCGCTTCCTCACCGCATTTCAGAACCTGTTTCTGGGAGTGAAGCTGTCGGAGTATCACACCGGGTTTCGCGCCTTCTCGCGCGAGTTGCTCAAGACTCTCCCCCTGCTCGAAAACTCCGACGATTTTGTCTTCGATAACCAGATGATCGCCCAGGCCGTTATGTTCGGCTTCAACATCGGAGAGATATCCTGCCCGACGAAATACTTTAAAGAAGCCTCGTCGATCAACTTCAAGCGAAGTGTCGAATACGGTTTAGGAGTGCTGGCCACCACAGGCAGCTTTGTTGCGCATAAGTGGGGAATCATTCACGTAAGAAGATTCCATGCCAGCGGAAGAAAAGTAACTCAGGAGCCTGACGCCCGAACCGAGCATGGTTCCTGAGGAATTCGATTTGCATCAAGCAAGGGCATGTTGACTCTGGTTTCGCTCTGGGAGGTCAGGATTCTGAACGCGGGCTCGATCACCACGCAGCAAATCATCGGCAGCCTCCTGGCCATCCTCGCCTTTCTGCCGGCAAGCCTGTGCACAGGCTACCTCGCTGCCTGGTTTACCAATCTTCACGGATTCCGGCGACGCTCGATCGTGGAGCGTGTCTTCTGGAGTGTGCCGCTGTCCATGGCCGTCTCCACCATCGCCGCCGTGCTGATCGGCAGGTTTCTCTCGCTCACTGCCGTCGTCGCATTCTTCGTTGCCACGACTGTGCTCTGGCTGGTCGTAGTCGGCAGGGAAGGTCTGCAACTGCGGCGTTCCCGCGGGAAATGGAATATCGGCTGGAATCCGTTGGGCGGCGCGGCGTCCGTGCTGGCAGTCCTCTGGATTGTCGTTGCGGTTCTCTCGCTCGTCGATCTTCAAGGCAACCACAAGCTATTCATGAACACCGCCATGCTCGATCAGAGCTATCGCGTCAACTGGACCCAGGATGTCCTGCGAACCGGCGTTCCACCCGTCAATCCGCAATACTTCTACAAGCATTCCGCCCCCATGCGCAATTACTACTTCTGGTATGTCGTCTGTGCCGCGGTAGCTAAAAGGTCGCATCTCTCCGTGCGTGTTGTTTTCATAGCCAGCACTGTCTGGGCGGGGTTTGTCCTTGCCGCTCTGATCGGCCTCTACTTGAAACACCTCCTCGAGGTCGGAGCCCGATTGCGCAAGCAGTTTCTCCGTGCCATCGCATTGCTCATGGTCACCGGCCTTGATCTCTGCGTCGCACTCTGGGGAGTTTTCTACTCTCATCGGGCGCCGACTGGCGATCTCGAAGCATGGTCAAAGGATGCCATCGTCAGTTGGCTTCATACCCTTCTATGGGCCCCGCATCATGTCGTGGCCATGGTGTGCTGCATGTTCGCATTTCTGCTGGCTTGGATGGGCGGCAGGGACGGCGAGCACAACCGTATCGTAACCATCCTCTTGATTGCCGTTTCGCTGGCCAGCGCCTTTGGTCTCTCGATTTATGTAACCTTTGCCTTCTTCCTGGTGATGCTGTTCTGGGCGCTGTGGCAGATCGCCATTGAACGCACTCCTCGACCTGTAATGCTGCTCGCGGCCGGCGGCGCGGGCTCCATTGTCCTGCTCCTCCCTTACTTGGCGGACCTGATGCAACCCGCATCGCAGCAGGTGGAAGGTGGCTCCGGTTCGCTGTTCTCGTTCGCCGTTCGCGAAATGATTCCCCCTGGCGGCCTGTTGGCGACACCCTTCTTTCAGCACATTGCCGAGAGCCATTCCCTTGCCGCGCTTAACCTTGCCAAGCTGATTCTTCTGGTGCCGGGTTATGCCCTCGAACTGGGATTCTATTTCGCCGTCTTCCTCATCTACCTTGTTCCCGCCTGGCGCGGACGCACCCCCCTCAGCCCCGCGCATCGCGCGCTTCTCTTCATCTGCGCCGCCACGCTCCCCATCATCTCCCTGATCCGCTCAGGGATTCTAAATACCAACGACTTCGGCTGGAGAGGAGCCCTGCTGGTGCAGTTTCCCTTGCTCCTTCTGGCGTCCGAGGTCGTCACGGGTTGGAAAATCGCAGACAGCAAAACCAGTGCGCCTGCTGACTTGGCCGGCCTGCCTCACAACACCCCGCAATGGTTGCGATCGATAGCCGCTCTCGCGCTGGTGATCGGCGCAATGGGCACATTTTGCCAGGCGCTGATGCTGCGCTTCGGTGTCCCATTTGTCGAGTGGCAAATGACCGTGGCCCACACGTCTGAGAAGCGCAGCTTCTCGCACAACGCATACATCTCGTCTCTCGGCTACGCCCAACTGGACTCGCTGATTCCCAACGATGCCATCGTGCAATTCAATCCCAGGCACGAAGATCCGTTCTGGACCGCTGCGGATTTGCTCGGGGTCGACCATCAGGTGGCCATCCTGCACGACGGCATGGGGTGTGGCTCTGAATTGGGGGGCGATTCCAGCGGTTGCAAAGCGATGGCTGCCGACATCGGTGCGCTCTTCCACGGCGCATCCGCGGATCAGGCACGCTCAACATGCCGCAAATACGCTATCCAGTACCTCGTCGTCCGCAACTTCGATCCCGCGTGGGACGATAAAGCCGGCTGGGTGTGGACCCTGAACCCCGTCGTTGCTGATAAAGATTTTCGAGCTCTCGATTGCCGCTGACAGGAATGGCGTCGTATTACGCCAGTAATCGCGAGCATGCCGGCTTCTTCGGCATGCCAGGCGTTCAGGATGATCCACCATTCAAGAATGTTAGAATTCGAGCCAATCTGTGCAGGGGAACCCACAGAACGAGCCGTCGAAAGCGAAGGTCCCGTTGATGCCCACCAGCCTGCCCGTCACCGGCAACACCGAACGCACGATGCCCGAAAATCGTGCCTTTTATCCCGCGCTTGACGGTCTCCGCGCCATCGCATTCCTCATGGTGTTCTTTCAGCACTACTACTCCATCCCGTGGGGTTGGACGGGTGTAAACATCTTCTTTGTCCTCTCCGGCTTTCTGATTACCGGCATCCTCTTCGACTCCCGTAACGATGCTCACCGTGCCCGCAACTTTTATATCCGCCGCACGCTGCGCATCTTTCCCCTCTATTACGGTGTCTTCTTCGCAATCCTCCTGCTTGAGCCGATCTTTCATTGGCGCTGGTCTCTTGACTGGCTCGCGTGGCCGCTCTATTTCGCCAACTACCTTCGCTTCGTTTCCCCCGATTTCATGTCAGTCGGGACCCCGTTGCAGTTGGCTTCGAACGGCATGCTCAAAACGCCGCTGGCTCCGCAGCTAACTCTCTACCTTGGCCACTTCTGGTCGTTGTGTATTGAGGANNTCTGGATATGCGCCAGTGTCGTCGTGCTGGCGCCTCTCTTGCGCATCGTCGCCCAGGACCACGCTCCCAACTGGATGCTGGAGGGCGAGTTGCTCTACCGCGCCACTCCGTTTCAGCTCGACGCTTTGCTTGTTGGAGGCCTCGTGGCACTCCTCTTGCGCGGTCAGCGGACCGGGAAGGTTTTCGAAATCAGCGCCATCATCGCTCTTTTTGCCACATTCATCGGGGCGTTCTTTCTCTTCGTTGGTATTCTCCGAGCGTACCCGAATTGGCGCGCCGGCTACGGTTACGGGGCCTGGAAGTTTACCTGGGGCCTCTCGTTCGTCGATCTGTTTGCCGCCGCAATCATCGTCTGCGCTCTCAAGCCTTCCAGCCCCATCTATCGCCTCCTCAGTCTGCGCCCGCTTCGCTGGATAGGCCGCATTAGCTACGGCGCCTACGTCTTTCACGACATCTTTCACGGCATCTACCGGATGGTTGTCGCCGCCGTAGGAACTCAATCTCAGTTCGTGGCGAACCATGCCGAAGAATTCGTGCTTCTGCTCGGTTTAACCTGCACCCTGCTTCTTTCGTGGCTCAGCTTCCGCTTCTTTGAGTCGGCCTTCATCAACCTCAAGGAGCGCTGGACAATTCCTGAACACGGATCGGCACTTAATCCGGAATCTTGACAATTGAAAAGGTGACGCGATGAAACGCTTCCAAATCCCAGACAAATGGCGCGGCTTGGGCAGGTCATTCGTCGTTGCATCGGTTTTCTGCGCAGTGTTCCTTGCCGGCGATGAATTTGACTCATTGCAACATTTCCCTTTTGGAATTGCTGCGCGCAAAGATCTTCTCTATCAGGACTACGGGCAGCTCGGGATCTATCGCGCCGCGAATTCAGCACTTGCACCGGACCCTCATCGCATCGTCTTCTTTGGCGATTCGATTACCAATCTATGGAATCTGGGTGCTTCATTTCCAGGCGAGCCGTACCTGAACAGAGGGATCAATGCACAAACCACGAGTCAGATGCTCGTTCGCTACCGGCAGGATGTGCTCGAATTGCAGCCGGCTTCCGTGGTGATCCTGGCGGGCCTCAACGATCTGGGAGAAACGAGCGCCGTGCCCACACCCATACCGGATATCGAGCGCAACTTGCAGTCGATGGCAGAGCTGGCAACGCTTCACAAGATTCGTCCCGTCTTCGCGTCCCTCCTTCCGGTGAACAACGACAGAATCAAAGATCCAAAAATGATCACGCTGTTCGCGCCAGGTATTTCGGAAATCAACAAGTGGCTGAAGCCCTACTGTGCTGAGCACGGCTATACCTATATTGATTTGAACCATGCAATGATTGCCCCCGACGGGATGATGCGGAGGGACTTATCGGAAGACGGGATCCACCCCAATGAGGCCGGCTACGCAATCATGGCTTCCATTGCCCGCGATGCGCTGGGGAAAGGGCCAACCGATTAAGGGCTGAGGCGACCAAACCTTGCGATTTCAGCCAGCGTCTCCTGCTGCATGTCCGCACCTTGCTGCCAACTCCGATACCAGTTGACTGTCCATTCCAGAGCGGTTTCAATCGTCAACCGCGGTTGCCACGCCAGTTCTCTGCGAGCCTTGCCGGCATCGAGCCGCAATGATTGGTTCTCGTGCACTCCCGGCTCCGTGTCGCGTGTCCACCCAGCGCCTTCGCCCCACAGCTCCGCAAGCTTGTTCGCAACTCGCTCCACCATCCACGAGTCCGCCACGCTGGGACCGAAGTTGAATGCCGAAGCATACCGCGTCTCCTGCTTGAGCAGCCCTTCGGCCAGCAGAATGTATCCATGTAGCGGATCGAGCACATGCTGCCACGGTCGGATTGCGTCTGGCCGCCGGATCAGCACCGTCTGCCCAGCCTGAAATCCGCGAATCAAGTCCGGAATCAGCCGATCCTCCGACCAGTCTCCTCCGCCAATCACATTGCCGGCTCGCGCAGTTGCCAACGCGACATGGTGTTCGCCCAGCCGGTCAGTAGGGAAGTAGGAACTGCGATAGGCCGCACTCACAATCTCCGCGCATGCCTTGCTCGACGAATACGGATCATGCCCGCCGAGCGGGTCCGATTCGCGGTACGGACTGGCCCGCTCCTGATTCTCGTAGCATTTGTCCGTCGTCACGCAAACCACCGCGCGCACGCTCGACGTTTTCCGCACGGCCTCCAGCACATGCGCCGTTCCCATCACATTGGTCGAATAAGTTCCCAGTGGATCGGCATACGAACGCCGCACCAGCGGCTGTGCAGCAAGATGGAATACCACCTCCGGCGCAAACTCGGTCATCGCAGGTTCGAGCTTTGCACCGTCGCGAATATCGCCGCGAACATCCTCAAGNNCCCTTGAATCCGGTGTGGCCAGTGAGGAAAACCCGTCGCCCCTGCCACGGATTTACCACGTCTTCCACGGAGCCCTCCCACTGGCCCACAGGTCTTCCAGCCTCTGCTTTTCGCGCAGCGTGTCCATCGCCTGCCAGAAGCCGCTGTGAAAGAACGCCTCAACCTGTTTTTTCGCGGTCAGTGCCCGCATCGGCTCCGTCTCAAACATGGTGGTTTCGTCTGAAATTTCGCTCAGCACCGCCGGAGAAAGCACAAAGAATCCGCCGTTGATCCATCCGCCCTCTCCCTTCGGCTTCTCCTCAAATGAACTGACCGTCGTTCCATCCAAACTTAGTCCGCCAAAGCGAGCCGCAGGCAGCACAGCCGTCAAAGTTACTTGCTTGCCATGTTTCTTGTGGAAGGCAATCGCCGCTGAAATATCCACGTCACTAACCCCATCGCCATAGGTCATGCAGAAAGCGTCCTCGCCCTCAAGATACGGAGCAATCTTCTTCAGCCGCCCACCCGTGCCCGCATTATCCCCGGTATCCACCAGCGTCACGCGCCAGGGTTCCGCAACGCTCTGGTGCACTTCCATGCGGTTTTCCTGCATGTCGAAGGTCACGTCTGAAGTGTGCAGAAAGTAATTGGCAAAATACTCTTTAATCAGATAACCCTTGTATCCACAACAGATTACGAAGTCGTTGATCCCGTGCTGCGAATAGATTTTCAAGATGTGCCAAAGAATCGGCCGGCCGCCAATCTCCACCATCGGCTTGGGGCGCAGGCCCGTCTCTTCACTCAGCCGCGTTCCCAGACCGCCTGCCAGAATAACCGCTTTCATATCAGTTTTTTACACCCGCGAACCGGCCGTTGTCGAGGTCTCAAACTACTACTTCGGTGGGAGGAGGTTTCTCTTACGAATACACTACACTGAAGACTCCCGGAATTGTATTTTTGAGCCTGGAACATAAATGGGAGCAGGGCGTCCAGATGACAGACAGAGCAGACCAGCTTCGCCGGCAGATTCTCGACCTCACCGCCGAGTACGTTGCCGAGGCTTTCCCCGCGAAGGAGTTCAAGCCCGGCCTGTCGCCTGTTCCCGTCTCCGGCAAAGTGATCGACGCCGCCGACATCGGTTCGGTCGTCGATTCGGCGCTCGACAACTGGTTTACGACCGGCCATTTTGCCGAGGAATTCGAGCGCAAGCTGGCTCGTTTCGTCGGCGTCCGCTGCGCCTCGCTGGTCAACTCCGGCTCCTCGGCAAATCTGCTCGCCATCAGCGCGCTCACNNGAGATCGACGTGAGCCAGCTTGAAGCCGCTCTCAGCGACCGCACCCGCGCCGTCATGATCGCCCACACGCTGGGAAACGTCTTCGACCTCGATGCCGTCACTGCATTCACACGCAAGCACGACCTCTGGCTCATTGAGGATTGCTGCGATGCCCTCGGTTCCACCTGGCTCGGTTCCACTGGGAAGGCCCGAAAAGTCGGCACCTTCGGCGATATCGCAACCGTCAGCTTTTATCCCGCGCACCACATCACCCTGGGCGAAGGCGGCGCGGTGCTCACCGACAAACCCAATCTCCAGGTCCTGATTGAGTCTTTCCGCGACTGGGGCCGCGACTGCTGGTGCCACACCGGCAAGGAAAACACCTGCGGCAAACGCTTCGACTGGCAGCTCGGCAGCCTGCCCTGCGGCTACGACCACAAGTACACCTACTCGCACATTGGATACAACCTGAAAGCCACCGACATGCAGGCCGCGCTCGGCGTCTCGCAGATCGAAAAACTGCCCAACTTCATCGAACGCCGCAAGGCCAATTTACGCTATCTCCACGCCGCGCTCAAGCCGCTGGCTGACTGTCTTCTGCTGCCCGAAGCTACGCCCGGTTCCGATCCCGCGTGGTTCGGTTTTCCCATCGCCGTGCGCCAGGACGCGCCCTTCACGCGCCAGGATCTCATCGCCGCTCTCGAAGCAAAGAAGATCGCCACCCGGCTTTTATTTGCCGGCAATCTCCTCCGCCAGCCCGCCTATCAAGACTGCGAGTACCGCGCCATCGGCAACCTGCCCAACACCGACTTCGTGATGAACAACGTCTTCTGGATCGGCGTTTATCCCGGCCTCACCACCGAAATGCTGGACTTCGTCGCCGAAACCATTCTCAGGTTTGCAGCCGATGCCAGGCCGCTGTCCGCCGTATTGCCTCCCGTAATCCGATAAGCGGCCGCAGTCCGAGCCGAGTCTCCGCCCGCGTAACATCAGGAACATACTGAAGCCTTGGCTCTCCATCAACCGGCGCCTGCGCAATTCCAACGCCGAGCGAAGCATCAAGCTCTTCAATCACCACCCGAGCCAGATCGGCAATGCNNTCGGCGTGCCGTCGCCGTGAATCGCAATGTCCCTTCCGGCCAGTGCATCGCCGATAAAGTTCCCGATCGCAAAGTGCTGGTCCAAAGGCAAATGCGGTCCGACAAAAGCAAAGCAGCGCGCAATCGTGAACCGGATATCCAATTCCTGTGCGTGTTGCGAACACATCTGCTCGCTCACCCGCTTGCCTGATGCATAAGGCGCATTCGGATCGAGCGACGCCGGCCCTCCCAAATAGTCCTCGGGAATTTGGCTCAGGCTCGCCGGCTGCGGTCCGTAAACCGCGCCCGAACTGGCCAGCAAAAAGCTCTTCGCGCCACACGCCTTGGCAAAGGCTAGTATCCGCTCCGTCCCTTGAATCAGCGTACTCAGCAACTCGCGCGGCTGGCTTGCCGCTTCCGCGGACGTAGAAGCAGCACCGTGAAGAACGTATTCGAAATCCCCATCGGGAAATACAAAATCGCGAATATCGCCCTTGAGCCACTGAAGCGCCGGCTCACGGTCGAGGTGCGGCATTCTCCTTTTGAATGCCTCCGGGTCGCGGCTCAGCACCGTCGCCTCAAGATTTAATTCCAGCTTCCGATTGCAAAAGACCATGCTCTCCAGCAACCATGCTCCAAAGAAGCCCGTACACCCAGTCAGAAAAATGCGCCGCCCGCGCGCCTTCTCCCACAACGGGCGCGTGTGCTCAAGAACGTGCTCCAGGTCTTCGCTTGCCAGGGGAATCACGCAATCAGCATAAACCTTGCCCGACAGGACACGAAATCGTTCTCTGAGTAGCGCGGGTCTCCAGACCGGTGTCCCAGCGGACAGGTCTTCGTCCGTGGGGTGGTAGA